>CALIWP010000001.1 GCA_938046705.1 uncultured Campylobacter sp.
AAACAAAAGGGTCTAGAGGGCGTATTTGCTGGTAGTTACGGCTGGAAATCAAGCGGCAACGTACATAACTCGCGAATATTACTTCATAGATTTATGAACCTTAGCGGCGGATTTGTGGGGTCTCTCGGCGATTATTCTACGGGTGCCAGCCAGATCATCATGCCTCACGTCGTGGGTAGCATCGAGGTATATGAGCAGCAAACCAGCTGGCCTGTGGTACTAGAAAACTCAAAAGTAGTCGTCATCTGGGGCGCGAACCCGATGGCAACCCTCCGCATAGCGTGGACTAGCACCGACGAGCAGGGATTTAAGTATTTTGAAGAGCTAAAAAACAAAAAAGATATCAAAGTGATCATCATCGACCCTATTAAAAGCGATACGGCGCAGTACTTTGACAAGGCTCAGTGGATCGCTCCGGTGCCAAACACCGACACCGCGATGATGCTAGGCATGATGCACTATCTATATGAGAGCGGCAAATACGATAAAAACTTCATCGAGACCTATACGAGCGGCTTTGATAAATTCTTGCCGTATCTGCTGGGCAAAACCGACGGCACGCCTAAAAATTTGGAGTGGGCGAGCAAAATTTGCGGCCTTCAAGCAAGCCTCATAAAAGAGCTTGCCAATACCTTCGCCGCTAACCGCACGATGATAATGAGCGGATGGGGTATGCAGCGCGCGCATCACGGCGAGCAGCCGCACTGGGCGATGGTGACTTTGGCGGCGATGCTAGGACAGATCGGGCTTCCGGGCGGAGGATTTGGCCTTAGCTACCACTACTCAAACGGCGGCGCTCCGACTTGCAAAGGCGCGGTCATCGGCGGCGTAAATAGCGCAAGCGTGGGTAAATTTAACGACGAGGGCGAGTTTATCGGTACCGATAGCGGAGAATTTGACGCAAACGGCCGCTTCGTCGCTAAAGCCGCGGCAGTAGCTGGCACTGGTCAAAGCTGGCTACAAAAGGCGACAAACTATGCATTCCCCGTCGCTCGTATCGCGGACGCCCTGCTAAATCCGGGCAAAGTGATCGATCACAACGGCAAGAAAATCACGTATCCTGATATCGACTTTATCTACTGGGTCGGCGGTAATCCTTTCGCTCATCATCAAGAGACGAACCGCCTGCTAGAAGCGTGGCGCAAACCTCGCACGGTAGTCGTAAACGAAGCTTATTGGACGCCGACTGCCAAGATGGCCGATATCGTATTTCCGACTACTACGGCGTACGAGCGCAACGACGTCACGATGACGGGCGACTACTCGAATATGAACATAGTGCCGATGAAGCAAGTCGTAGAAAAATACGGCGAAGCGCGCGACGATTATCAAATTTTCGTCGATCTTTGCAAGGCATACGCTAAAAATTTAGTCGTAGCCTACACCGATAACGGCAAGGACGAATTTGACTGGATCAAAGAGTACTACGGCGCGGCGTACGAGCAGGTTAAAGCCATACCTGATTTTCAAACCGATATGAAGCCGTTTGAGGAGTTTTGGAACGAAAATAAGCCGGTAACTTTTGCCTCGACGCCTGAGAGCGATACGTGGGTGAGATTTGGCGAGTTTAGAGAAGATCCGGTGCTAAATCCGCTAGGAACGCCAAGCGGTCTAATCGAAATTTACTCCGAAACCATCGAGAAAATGGGCTATGACGACTGCAAAGCGCATCCTATGTGGTATGAGCCGATCGAGTGGCTAGGCATGAAAGATAAACCTGCCGAGCTACACATGCTAAGCCCGCATCCGACCGATCGCCTCCACTCGCAGCTAAACCAAACCTCTCTGCGCGAAAACTACGCGATCGCAAACCGCGAGCCGATCTGGATACACCCTAAAGACGCCGCGAAAAAAGGTATCAAAACGGGCGATTTGGTTAGAGTATTTAACGCGCGCGGCGAAGTGCTAGCGGGTGCCTTGGTGACGCAAGATATCAAAGAGGGCGTAGTTAAGCTAGCCGAGGGCGTATGGTACGACGGATTTGACGCGGGTCTTTGCAAAAACGGCTCGCCAAACGTGCTAACTATCGATATCCCGACTAGCAAGCTAGCTAACGGCAACATCAGCCACACCGCGCTTGTAAATATCGAGAAATTTACGGGTAAGGCGCCTGAGCTAACGGCGTTTAGCGATCCGAAATTTGCTTAAATTTGAGGCCGTGAGCTAAAATCTACGGCTTAAATTTGATATAGCCTCGCTAGGTTAAATTTGACTCGGCGAGGCGTTTAAAATTTAACCGTTAAATTTAACTCGGAGCGGTATAAATTTGGATTAAATTTATACCGTTTCTTCATACGAATTTACCCCTTTTGCCCCCATTTTTGCCAGCTCAGATCTATTTTTACAAATTTGGATCAAATTTTGCTTTTAAAGCTAAGTTTATGCTAAATTTCAATTTTATTTAACTTTGAAAGTAGTAGAATAATTTTTTAATTTAAGAAAAAATATAAGGAGAGAAAAACATGGAAAAAA
>CALIWP010000002.1 GCA_938046705.1 uncultured Campylobacter sp.
AGCGAAAGATCTTGCCGGTCGTTTCGTGAAGAACTTCGAAAAATACGCGACTAATGCAGAAGACAAAGCATTGATTTCTGCCGGTCCTAAAGCGTAGTTATAAAAATTTGTTAAAAATCCGCCGCACTTTGGTAAATCAAAGTGCGGCATTTTTTTGTCTGATAATTAATATCCGGCAATTGGAGTCGTTATTACGGCATTGGTTATAAATTTAAAAAACGAGCAAGATGTTCGAGCTTGGTAAAAAAACTTGCCGAGTCATTAATCGAGTGCCCTAAATAGCACCGCATTGAAGCCGTTCTCAATGCGGTGCTATTTCAATAGTTCGGCAATAATGTTGCAATGACTTACGCTTTGAAAAGGTTTCGAGGCGTTCAATGAGCGTAATTTTGATTTTGCGTAACAGGGCATATTGGGAGATTTTTTAATTGCCCAAATAGCTTGAATTTTTTTAATTCATCGCCATATAGCGGAAAATTTTCTTAAATAAAGGATAAAAAATGACCGAACCGATGACGCTTTTTGGATATGAAAAAATCACAAACGAACTAAAAAATTTAAAAACCGTCGAACGTCCGAATATCGTCGAGGAGATCGACATTGCGCGCAGTCACGGCGACCTAAAAGAAAACGCCGAATACCACGCCGCACGCGAAAAGCAGGCGTTTATAGAAAGCCGCATCGCAGAGCTAAGCGACATAGTAAGCCGCGCTAAGGTAATCGACCCCGCCGAATACGAGCACGATAAAGTAAAATTTGGCTCCACGGTCGTCATCATGGACGTAGAAACCGAGCTAGAAAAAACATATACGCTAGTGGGCACGCCTGAAAGCAACCTGGAGCGCGGACTCATCTCGATAAACTCGCCTCTAGCCAAACAGCTAATCGGCAAGAGCGAGGGCGACGAGGTCGCGCTAAATTTGCCAAACGGCAGAAGCGACGTCGAGATCGTATCTGTTAGCTACAAACCGATCAAATTTTAAGCCGATGAGCGCGTTTAAAGCAGTTAAATTTACGAGCTCGGTCGTTAAATTTGAGCCGTCAAATTTAACCATGGCGTTTGCTAAAATTAAAATCCATAGCCGCAAATTTGGTGTCGCAAAAAGTAAAATTTGATGCCTGAGCAAATCGTCGTAAAAAGCGGTGCGATCTTTATCGCCGACTCGCACGAAAACGAAAATCGCGAAAATTTCTGGCATTTTTTATGCGCGTTAAAAAATGGCGAGATAAAGACGCCGCAGCTGTTCTTGATGGGCGATATGTTTGATTTTTTGGCTAGCGAGTGCGAGTTTTTCGTCAAATTTTACGAGCGATACGTCCGCGCGATCGACGAGCTGGGCGAGGAAATGGAAATTTATTATTTCGAGGGAAATCACGATTTTAACCTAGCAAGGCTTTTTAAAAACGTCAAAGCCTATCCGATCGGCGCTCAGCCGGTTAAATTTGCCTCGGAGTACGACCAGAGCGTGCTTATTGCGCATGGAGATATATTTTTGCCTTTCGTTTCGAAATACGCTTTGAGATTTTTGCGTGTCAAATTTTTTTTAAAAGCGATGAATTTTTTCGATAAATTTTTAAATTTTAGACTCTCGAAACGAATTTTAAATAAGCTTAAACAAAAAATTTTAGATTATAAAATACCGAATTTTAAGAATTTAGTCGAGGCAAAAATGCGCCGATATAACGCATTTTACCAGGCTGATATCGTCATCGAGGGGCACTATCATCAAGGCGATATTTTTGAGCTTGGTTCTCAAAAATATGTAAACGTGCCGTCTTTTGCATGCGAGCAAAGCTATTTTGTAGTAGAATACGACCAAAATATTAAGTTTGCTCGAAAGAGCGTAAAGGTTTAAAATGCTTAACAACGGCACATTAAAAACCGGTTCAAATGAGATGGAGCTTGTTGATTTTCGTATCTTTAAGCAGTCGGGAGACAATGTATATGAGGGTATATACGGCGTCAACGTCGCTAAGGTGCGCGAGATCATCAAGATGCCGAATTTGACCGAGCTTCCCGGAGTACCCGAGTATATCGAGGGGATTTTTGACCTGCGCGGGGTCGTGATACCCGTGATAAATTTAGCCAAATGGATGCAGATAAACGAGCCTAAGGGTGGAGCTATCAAGCCTCGCGTCATCATTGCCGAATTTAGCGGTATATTGATAGGCTTTATCGTCCACGAGGCAAAGCGAATCAGGCGCATAAGCTGGGCGGACATCGAGGCGGCGACTTTTGCCTCAAATGCCGGAACGCTAGATAAAGGCAAGATAACAGGCGTAACTCGCATCGAAAACGACGAAGTTTTGCTAATATTAGACCTTGAAAGCGTCGTCGAAGAGCTTGGCATTTATAGCCCGAAAATGGAAGTAGAGATCGATCAAAGTAAGCTTTTAAGCGGTTTAGCACTAGTGCTAGACGATAGCTCGACGGCAAGAAAACTAGTAAAAGATATGCTAGAAAAAATGGGACTAAAAGTAGTCGAAGCAAAAGACGGCGTAGAGGGGCTTGCTAGGATGGAGGATCTTTACGAGATGTACGGCGATAAGTTAAATAACTTTTTAAGAGTGATTTTGAGCGATATCGAGATGCCTCAGATGGACGGATACCGCTTTGCATCGACGATAAAAGACGATCCGAGATATACGGGAATTCCTATCATATTTAACTCTTCTTTAAGCAACGACTATAGCGAAGCTCAAAGCAGAGAGGCCGGCGCCGCCGCGTATCTAACCAAATTTGACGCATCGCTATTTTATAACGAGGTGCTTCGCGTGATCGAAGCGCACAAGAAATAAGGGGGAAAATCATGGATGATATGAGAGAAATAATGGAAGACTTCCTAGTTGAAGCCTTCGAACTAGTAGAACAAATAGACCATGACCTCATAGAACTAGAGTCAAATCCTGAAGATTTAGAGCTTTTAAATAGAATTTTCCGCGTTGCGCATACGGTCAAGGGGTCATCGAGCTTTTTAAATTTCGATATTCTTACTAAGCTTACGCACCATATGGAAGACGTACTAAACAAAGCTCGCCGAAATGAACTAAAGATAACTCCAGATATCATGGACGTGGTGCTAGAGTCCGTAGATATGATGAAGGGGCTACTGCACGGTATCAGAGATAGCGGTAACGATACGGACGTAGGCATAGAGATAGAAGATATCTGCAAAAGACTAACCGCGATATCCGAAGGCGAAGCCCCGAGCGCGGCCGTTAGCGAGCCTGCCCCCGTGGTACCAGAGCCTGTAGTAGAGGCGCCAAAAGAGCCTGAGCCCGAACCTGTTAGCGATGAGAATTTATCAAATTTAAGCGACGACGAAGTCGAAGCCGAGATAGAAAGACTGCTGAAAGTAAGAAAGGCTGAGGATCAAGCAAGGCGTGCTCAAAAAGCAGCAGCAGGCGAAGCGCCAAAACCTACCGCACCGGCTGCGCCGCAAGCTCCAGCTCCCTCAAATTCGGCTCCTGCTCCAAAGCCCGCTCCAGCAAAGCCTGCCAACAAAAAAGAGGACAAAAAAGTACCCGCTCCATCAAGTGGAGCTAGCGCGGACGAGCAGACTATACGCGTCGAGGTTAAGCGTCTAGA
>CALIWP010000003.1 GCA_938046705.1 uncultured Campylobacter sp.
AGCCATCGCCAACACGCCCGCAGGACAGCAGCTCACGCAGATATCGCACGCCTTACAGCGCGAGATATCGACCCAGACGGGGGCGTCAGTTTTTATCAGCATATTTTTCCTTATCAAATTTAACTCGTAACGATAATTTTATAGCATTTAAGTTAAATTTGGTATTTAAAGCGCGCGGTAAAGTAAAATTTGAGGATTTTTTGCATAAAAGCGAGCAAATTTGAAACGCCCGTGCGGATGTTTTGTGATTTTTGGAGATATTGCTGTAAATTCGGCGTAGAGTAAATTTAGAAGTCAAATTTACCGCCGCCGATCCGTAAATTTGACGACGAATTTATGCGGATACGGCGGTAAATTTAAAAGCTTAAAACAGCCGAATTTATAGATATTTTAATCCCTCACGCCCACTTTGCCAAACCCAGAAAATCTATTTGACGCAAGACACGACGTATTGTTATTTTTGCAAGATACGACATAGGAGTTTAGCTCTTTGTTGCCTTTTTTACGCGTGTTTTTATTTTTTAGATTCATAAAATCCACCATGTTTTTGCCCTTGGTATGATGCGTAAAGCCAACCGTGCCGTCTTTTTCGACGCTGCTTACGATGCCTACGTGAGTGACGATTTTGGCTTTTTTGTTATTTTTCGTGCTTCTAGTCGTGTTGTTGAAAAATACTAAATCTCCAACCTTCGGATCGTCAAAGGCGATCAGATTTTTACTCTCGTAAAGCTTAAACATAGCTTCGCTTTTTAGACCGTGCTTGGTGTAAAATTTATCAAGCTCTTTTTCGTCAAAAAAGTCTCGATTAAATTTTTTATTTATAAGCGTCACAAAGCCCGAGCAGTCGCCGCCGTCTCTTTTACCTATATATCCTTTCAGGAGATTTAGCAGGGCCGTTTCTTTTGCGTCGAGTCGGTCGCCGGTTTTACCATGAAATGTCTTGCTTCCCCAATTTTGGATTTTATCCTTTTCTAGCGAAGTAGTAGCTTGGGTTTTACTTTGCTTCGTTAACATCGTATTTTTGGAAGTGCCTGACGAAACGTTAGCACACCCCGACATAAAAGCCGCTAAAAACAGGGCGTAAATTTTAATTTTATAATTTACAAGCATCGGCTACGCGATTACCCCGCTTTCTTTTAGAAATTTGATATTTACCGCAGTTTGCGATTCGCCTTTTTCAAGCGCTGCTTTTTCTTCCGCGCTTGGTTGCTTGATCTCGCGCACGCCGCCCTTGCAGAGCCTTACCAGCCTACCGCCCGCGCACTCGCCCTCTATCACGCAGCAGCTTAGCCACTGTTCGCTACCGTTTTTTATCGCCTCGCACATCTTAGCCGCAGCCGCGCCCGGAGCGTAGTATGCCGACGTGCCAAGCAGCTTAACTATCTTTGCGCCGCCAATTTTTGCCTCCTGCGCTACCGCGTCAAATTCGCCGCCCAGATCCACGCTCACGTTACTTTGTAGCGCCACCATATCGTCGTTATGAGAGCCTATGATGTGCGCGCTAAATGCGCTGTTTTTTAGTCCCGTTTTTTGAGAGATCTCGTATTTTAGGCGCGCGGAGTCTAGTTCGCCAGCCATGCCTAGCACCCTACTTTTATCAAAACCGCTCGTTTTATAGACTAGATACGTGAGCGCGTCAAGCGGATTAGTTACGTTTATGATGACGCAGTTTGGGGCAAATTTGGCGATTTTTTCCACCGTGCCTTTTACGATGCCTGCGTTTTTTAGCAGCAGATCTTCTCTAGTCTGCCCCTCTTTTCTAGGACTTCCGGCGGTCACGACCACTATATCGCTATCTGCGATCAGCTCAAAATCATCTCCGCCGGCAACGCTCGCGTCCAGACCAAAAACCGCCGCGCTCTGAGATAGATCGATCGCCTTTGCGCGCGCCACATCGCCAAATATATCCACCAGCGCGATATCGTCTGCGATACCTCTTAGCAAAATAGCGCTAGCCGCGCTCGCGCCTACATTTCCGGCTCCGATAACTGAAATTTTCATTTTTTTCCTTTTTTATAAAATTTGATTTTGTAAAATTTGATTAAACGTCGCGCTCGCCCTCATCGCCGCGCTCGCCTTTTTATCATCCGGCTTATAGTATCCGCCGATATCGACCTTTCGTCCTTGTACCGCGTTTATTTCGGCCACGATCGCGCTCTCGTTTTGTGCGAGATTTTGGGCGGCGAGTTTAAATTTGTCGCCCAGCTGCGTACCGCTAGCGGCAAGCTCGCTCGCCCAGTAAAGCGCGATATAAAAATGACTCGTACGCGTATCTAGCTGTCCGACTTCAAACCGCGGAACTTTGTTTTCTTTTAGATAGCGCTCTACGGCCGCGTTTAGCGTATCTGCTAAAATTTGCGCCTCGGGACTTTGTTTAAAGATAGCTAGCTGCTCAAGACTAGCGCCCAGAGCCAAAAACTCACCCAGGCTATCCCAGCTTAGGTGATTTTGCTCTAGTAGCTGCTCGGCGAGTCTCGGCGCGCTACCTCCAGCCCCAGTCTCAAAGACTCCGCCGCCATTTAGCAGCGGCACGACCGAGAGCATCTTGGCGCTAGTTTCAAGCTCCAAGATCGGAAAAAGATCGGTCAGATAGTCGCGCAAGACGTTACCAGTGACGCTGATACAGTCCTCGCCGCGCCTCATGATCTCAAGCGATTTTTTGCAAGCGGCCGCGGGAGAGAGAATCTCTATATCAAGCCCGCTCATGTCCGTGCTAGCTAGCTGCGCTCTTACCTTTTTTAGGATTTCTCGGTCGTGAGCCCTGTTTTCATCCAGCCAAAATATCGCCTTTTGCCCCGTGATTTTCGCGCGTTTTAGCGCTAGCTCGACCCAGTTTTGCATGGCGATATCTTTAGTTTGCGTCATCCTAAATATATCGCCTTTTTCTAACTCAAATTTAAATAAAATTTCGTCTTTTGCATTTAGTACGCGCGCCTCGCCCGCTTCGCTCACCACAAAGGTCTTATCGTGGCTGCCGTACTCCTCGGCCTTCTTAGCCATTAGACCTACGTTTGAGACGCTGCCGATTTTAGCGGGATCTAGCGCACCGTTTGCCTTGATATCCGCGATCGCGGCTTCATAAACAACAGCGTAGGTTTTATCGGGTATCACGGCTTTAGTTTCCCTGGCTATGCCCTCTTTATCCCACATTTTGCCGCCGTTTTTTATCATCGCGGGCATCGAGGCGTCGATGATGACGTCGCTAGGCACGTGTAAATTTGTAACGCCTGCAGCCGAGTTTACCATCGCTAAATTTGGCCTTGCGGCATAAATTTCATCAAATTTGGCTTTTATTTTTTCCTGCGTAGCTTGAGGTAAATTTAAAATCCGCGCAAAAAGGTCTTTTAGTCCGTTGTTTTCGCTGACATTTACGCTTTTTAGCTCGCTTTCAAACTCCTCAAAAACCTCCGCGAAAAAATTCTTTACAAAATGCCCGAAAATCACGGGATCGCTCACCTTCATCATCGAGGCTTTTAGATGGACGCTAAAGAGCAAATTTTTTGCTTTCGCGTCCGCAATTTGCTCCTTTATAAAGGCGTCCAGCTTGCTTGCGCTCATAAAGCTAGCGTCGATTATATCGCCCTTTTCTACCGCTAAATTTTCTTTTAGTACGCGTTTTTCGCCGCTTTTTGAGATAAACTCGACGCGTAAAATTTCATCCGCTTCAAAGCTAACCGAGCGCTCAGAGGAGTAAAAATCGCCGCCCTTCATATAGGCGACTTCGGTTTTGCTGTCTTTTTCAAAAGGGGTGATTTTGTACGGATTTTCGCGGGCGTAGCGTTTTACCGCGCCGACGCATCTGCGGTCTGAGTTGCCTTCGCGTAGCACGGGATTTACCGCGCTTCCTAGCACCTTTGCGTATCTAGCGGCCGCGTCTTTTTCCTCCGGCGTTTTTGGCTCGGACGGGCATGGGGGTAGATCGTAGCCCTTAGCGCGAAGCTCGGTGATAGCGGCGTTTAGCTGAGGCAAGCTTGCCGAGATATTTGGCAGCTTGATGATATTTGCGCGCTTTTCTTGCGTCAAATTTCGCAGCATCTCCAGATCGTCGCTTACGCGCAGATCAGGCGGCAGCTTGTCGTTAAAAGCGGCGATGATACGCGCAGCTAGCCCTATGTCGGCCTGGGCTATCTCTATGCCGCCCGCTCGCAAAAACGCCTGCAGGATCGGAAACAGCGAGTAGCTCGCAAGTAGCGGTGATTCGTCGGTTCTAGTATAGACGATGTCGCTCATCTTTCCTCCTAAATAAATTTCGCAAAATCTTATCCAAATTTATATTAAAACGCCTTTTGGCGGGCTATTTTTGGGAATTTATCGCACCTACGTGCTCCTCGTATGTTACGCTAAATTTATGCTTGCCCGTCTTTTTATCCCGCACGAAGTACAAAAACTCGCTCTGCGCGGGCTTTATCGCCGCTCTTATCGCCGCTAGACCCACGGTGCAGACGGGGCTTGGCGGCAGGCCTTCGTTTAGATAGGTGTTAAATTTACTCTTATCGCTTCGTATGCGCTCGGCCGTGACCGTCTCGTGCGAGTAGAGTCCGTAGTTTAGCGTGCCGTCCATCTGCAGCTTCATACCCTTTTTTAGGCGGTTTTGGATGACGGAGGCGACGAGTGGCATCTCATCCTCGTTCGCGGCTTCTTTTTGCACGACCGAGGCAGTTACGAGATACTCGCTCCAGCGCTTCTCGTCGTAGTTTCCAAGTAGCTCGGTAGCCGTTTTTTCGTGGGATTTTTTAGATAAATTTACGAGGTGTGCCGCTAGCTGCTCTTCGTTTACGCCAAGCGGTACTTTATAGGTTTCAGGCACTAAAAAGCCGTCCTCTAGCGGGGCAAATTTGGCGTAAAATTCGTTCAGCTTGGCCTCGCTCAAATTTAGCTTTTTTGCGACCTCTTGCAAAAACACGGCCGTCGTTTCGCCCGGAATCAGCGTTATTTGCGTTAGGGCCGCCTTTGCGGTCGTGAGCTTGTATAAAAAATCAAGCTTGCTAAGCTTTGCCGCGCCCAGGTCTATCCAGCCTGCTTGCACGTGCCCCATAGCGCGCAAGATCACGGCGTCGAATTTATTCGCGTCCGTATTTTTTTCGCTTAGATATGATATAATCCCAAGCGTACTGCCCTGAGGCACGAAAATGACCTCGCTCACGCTCACCGGGCGGCTAAGATAAACAAGAAAGCTCAGAAAAAATATGAAAATCATCTCGCTGATAATGAAGAAAATTTGGCGCATTTTGATCCCTGCGGTTTTGATATTCGTCATTTTTATAGCCGTCCTAAAACACGGCGTCGAGATAGAAAATATCGACGCGGGCGACTTTAAAATAGAGCAATTATATATAAAACTCGATAAAAAAATAATTTTACGCGCGCAAAATATAGAGATACTTAAACAAAGCGCCAAGGATAGCTCCGAGGACGCGCTGCTAGACCTATCCAAAAACATCGTCTGGATCGACAGGCTGTTTGACGAAATCTTACTCGAGCGCGTCAAATTTTTAAACAGCGAGTCCACGCTATTTTACAAAGACGACGTTTTTTACCTAGATAGCCCGTTTTTGGCGGTTAGCTCAAATTTTAAAGATACCGACGACGGCATAACTGCAAACATCTATCTGCTCGAGTTTAAGGACTTTAACATCACTTTAAGCGGCGTTAGCAATGCCGATTTGAGGCGTCAAATTTACGATTTTAACGGTACGTTTTCCAGTCACGAACTAAACGGAAACGCTACCGTAAATCTCAAAAAAAGCGAGCTAACATACGAGCTAAGCGACATAAACGCGACGAGCTTAAGGGGCTTTATGGACGAGCTGGGCGCAAAAACGGGGCTAGATAAAGAGATAAAAAGCTGGATCTACGGCTACATCACGGCGGATAACTACTTCGTAAAATCGCTTCGGGGTAGATTTGACCTAAACTCGCAAGAACCCTATCTAAACGAGCTTAGCGCACAGGGATTTTCTAAAAACGTAAAGGTTAAATTTCACGAAAAGCTACCCGCTGCGACCGCCGAAGGAGTCGATGTCGAGCTAAAAAAGGGTTCGCTATTTTTCACGCTAAAAAACCCAAAATGGCAAGGCAAAAATCTAAACGGAAGCAGTCTTGAAATCTATAAAATTTTCGAGGAAAAAGGCGCGGGACTCACGCTAAATCTGCAAACCTCGGCCCTCTACGACAAAAGCGTAAACTCCATACTAAAAGCCTACGATATCGAGGTTCCCGTCGAGCAGCTAAGCGGCAAAACAGATGCCAAACTCGCGCTTGATATCAAATTTGATCCGCTAGAGGTGATACCTAAGGGCAAATTTAAGATCACCGGCGGGCAAACTCTGATCGCGGGAGCTAAATTTAACGTCGAAACCGCAGACGTCGAGCTTTTAAACGACAAGCTAAAGGTAAATGCAAAAAACACGGGGATGGATTTTTTTAGCGCGGATGCAGCGGTAAATCTCGATCTAGGCAAGCTCGCAGGCGACATAAACGGTACGCTAAAAGGGCTAAATTTAGCCTTCGGCAAGAGCGAAATTTTAAAGCTAAATGCGACGCCGTTTGTGGCTAGGCTTGATTTTAGCGGCAAGGATACAAAGCTAGACATCGCTTCGCCGGCCGCCGTAGGTTTAAAATTCGGCGCGCAAAACGAGATAAATTTACCCGACTCGCGCGATCTACTGCCCTACTCGCCGCTGCTAAAAAGCCTACAAATCTCTAAAGGCGGCGTAAATATAAAAACCAAAGATTTTGAAAATCTTAGCATAGAAGCTAACGGCGTTAAATTTGAAACTCCGCTGTTTAAAAAAGACGGCTCGCCGTATGACGCCGATAGCTTTACCATCGACGTAAATGCAAAGGGCGCAACGGGCAAAAGCAAAAGCGGCGGGTTAAATTTCAAAATCTCGGGCGGCAAAACGGAGCTTTTTATAAAGGAGCTTGATCTGGCGCTTAGCGGAGATGAAAATTTGACCGACAAAGACGGCGACATCGAGTTTGAGGCCAAGGGTTCGAAGCTGATTTTAAACGACTTTAACGCGACTCTAGACCTGCTAGCCTACAGCGGCCAGAGTGCGGGCGGGACGGTGAGATTTGACGCAAAGCCCGCTCGCGGCAACTTTTCGCTCGTAAAATCGGACAAAAAATTTGAAATGTGGGCAAACGACATCAGAGGCGAGTTTATCAACTCGATTTTTAACATCAAAAGCTTTAAGGGCGGCAGCTTTAAAATGCGCGTTTTAGGCGGCAGCACCGATGATTTTAAGGGCGAAGTAAGGCTAATCGGCGCCACGCTAAAAGACTACACGTTTTACAATCAGCTTCTGACGTTTTTAAACTCCGTGCCGTCCCTGCTCGTGTTTAAGACGCCGGATTTTGGCGCTGACGGATATCCCGTGAAATTTGGCAAAATTTTATTTGAGAAAAAGGCAGATGTACTAAAGTTTCTAGCCATCGAGCTAGAGAGCTTGAGCGCCGATATCGGCGGTCACGGAACGATAAATCTCGCAACCAAAGAGATCGACGTGGATCTGGAGCTAAAGCTACTAA
Source organism: uncultured Campylobacter sp. (assembly GCA_938046705.1). The sequence continues at coordinate 7,534 of CALIWP010000003.1, forward strand.
AGGACGCCAGCTCCATCATCGACAAAATCCCGCTCATAAATCAGATCGTGCTAGGCAAAGACCGCACGCTCTCGACAGTCATCAAGGTGCGCGGAACTCTGCAAAAGCCGCAGTACTCGACTCAAATCCTGCAAGACGCGCTGCTCTCGCCGTTTAAAATAATCAGAAACGTACTTGAAGCGCCGTTTTTGATATTTGAGTAAATTTGACGAGCCGCAAGCCTCTGCGCCGCTAGTTTGCGGGTTAAATTTGAAGCCAAATTTGATACACTGTGCAGCTCGACTGTGCAAGGCGTTCGCGGGCTATTGGCAAATTTAATCAAAATTATAGCAAAACAGCGCGCGGTTAAATACGACAAAAACAGCATTTCCGCGCGAAAAACTAAGTCAAATATAAAGCCCAAAATCGCAGCGATATCACGCACCGCAAAATAAAAAATCGTATCCGCTCCAAATTTGACAAAAGCGAAGCTAGAAACAGAAAAATAAACAAGGCGTAGATGTAGTGTAGGCTTGCTAAATGCACTTAAAGCCAAAACAGCAGCAATAAACATATCGCGCCAGTAGTAGATTTTTGTATGCTTTTTACAAATTTACGGCTAGTTTTGGTGCTCGGCGCTATCTTGCCTAGATTGCGGTTTATCGTCAAATTTACCACTAGCGGCTCGGGCGTTTTGCGGCGTCAAATTTAGCTTTTGATCTCATCGTCAAAAAGCTCGCGAACGTCCACCCAAAAGCTTTCGGGCATAAAAATCGGCGAGTCCAAAATCTCAAGTAGGCCGTCCCTAAAAGATAAAAACTCCGCGACTCTTTGGAGTCTGTCAACGGTTTTTAGGCTCATGTCCGCTAGCCGCAGCACCTTTACGAGCTGCATTTTATCAGCCGTCCACTCGGCAAATGCCAAAAACTGCGAATCGTCCGAAAACGTAAAACACGCCGTAGCCTGCTCGCTAAGTAAAATTTGCTCAATCTCGCCGCTTTGGCTAAATTTTACGTTTTCGCTCTCGCCACCGTTTTCTTTGCGCTTCAAATTTAAATCCTGCGCCTCAGCGCTCGCGTCGCCGCTAAATCCGCTTTGCAAATTTACGCCGCCTCGCAAAAGCTCCGCGCTCGCGTAAAGCCGTAGCTCGCCAAAACTCGGCGCGCCCATGGCTATCTCATGACCATCAAATTCCGCGCTAAATTTACCGTCCGCGCTGCACTCTTTCGCGCTGTAACTCCAAGCAGGACCCATTTATTTCCTTTCAAATTTATCCGCGCATTTGCCTGTGCTGCGCAAATCTCGCGGTCTCACGGCTCAAAATCAAAGCAGTAAAATTCATCCGCCTCGTCCCAAAGCTCCCCTAGAGAGCGCCCGTCTATCTGCGGCGCGGCGTAGAGTTCTTGCAATGTGGCAAAATACCGCTCGCCGCTCGCATTTGCGCCGGATTCGTCCGCGCATCTTTGAAACGAGCAGCGATCCGCATAGGTGATGATTATATATTCTGCACCGCGCAGATGAAAGCTAAGCTCGGGCTTGCCGCCCTGGGCTACGCATTTTAGCAGCATTTGCTCTATGGTTTTAAATGAGTATTTAGGCATTTGGCTTCTTTTTAAATTTATTTTGCCGCGTTTTAAAGAGTGGAAAGTGCGTCAAATTTGACGCGTTTTTAGAAGTAAATTTTAAAAACCGACTCAAATTTAAACATCAAATTTGAGCTAAAATTTGCGGCAAAATCACCGCATCTCAAGGCGCATGAGGTGCATATCCTCGCCGCCCGTGACCTCAAGCTCCTGCGAGCCGCAGGTCGGGCAAGTGAAGTCGTTTTCGCTTAGCTCGCCGCTAAAACCGCAGCTTTTGCACTCCACGGCGACGTTTTGCACGATAATTGCAAGCTCGGCATTTTCGCAGATCGTGCCGGTTTTATAGACTTCAAATGCACTTTCTAGATAGTGAGGCTCGACGCCGCTTAGCCGCCCGATACGCACTTCAAGACGCACAACCTCTTTCGCGCCGTTTGCGGCGGCGTTTTTCTCGCAAAGCGCGACTAGGCTTTGCACTATGCTTAGTTCGTGCATCGGCTTACCTCGCTTGCGGACGGAGCGGATTTTATTTGTGCGGACGCGTCTAAGGCGCAAATTTGATAAATTTTGCGAGCCGACTCCCGTGCCGTACAAGCCCAAAAATATTGCGCACTTAAATTTGATCTATCCATTGCCGAGCCTAGCATATTCGAGGCAACAGCTCGCCCTTTGGCGCTTCTAAAAAGCGCTTCGAGCCGTATGCGTTTTGCAAGATGACGCGGCCGTTTGCGGCGCCTAATATCTCGCCGATCGAGGCTGCGTTAGTATCAAATTTGCGTAAAATTTCAAGCGCGCGCGCTTCATCTTTTTCATCGACGGCTAGCACGAAGGTACCCTCGTTTGCTAGCTCGTAAGGCTCAAAACCAAACAACTCGCAAACGCCAGTTACTTCGTCGCTAACCTTGATATCCTCCTCGCGCACGAGGATGTCTAGGCCGCTAAATTTCGCCCATTCGTTTAGCACCGCCGAGAGTCCGCCGCGCGTCGCGTCGCGCATACAAAGGGGCTTCACGCCGCCTTCTATTAGCGCCTTTACTACGCCCACTAGCGCTTTGCAGTCGCTTTTTAGCTCGCTTTGCAGATCGAGCTCCTCGCGGCTAGCCAGCACCACCGCGCCGTGCCTACCCACGTCGCCCGAGATCAGGATCTTTGCGCCCGCGCGCAGGCTTTTTAGCTCCACATCCTCGCAGACGATCTTGCCGATACCGCTCGTGTTGATAAAAATTTTATCGCATTTGCCGCGCGGCACGACCTTCGTATCGCCGCAGACGATCCGCACACCGTTTTCGCGAGCGACCGCAGCTAGCGAGCCTAGCACTTGCTCTAGCTCGGCTATCTCTAGGCCCTCCTCGACGATGAGCG
>CALIWP010000004.1 GCA_938046705.1 uncultured Campylobacter sp.
AAAAGGATCAAATTTGAGAAGCGACATCATCAAAAAAGGCTATACGCGCGCGCCGCACCGCTCGCTACTAAGAGCGACGGGGCTAAAGGACGAGGACTTTGAAAAGCCCTTCATCGGCGTGGCAAACAGCTTCATAGAGATCATCCCGGGGCATTTTTTCCTCAACAAATACTCCGAAATTTTAAAAGACGAGATCCGCAAAAACGGCTGCGTGCCGTTTGAGTTTAACTGCATCGGCGTGGACGACGGCATCGCGATGGGACATGCCGGGATGCTCTATAGCCTGCCTAGCCGCGAGCTGATCGCAAACTCCATAGAAACGGTGATGAACGCGCACGCCCTAGACGCGCTCGTGTGCATGCCAAACTGCGATAAAATCGTGCCCGGCATGGTTATGGGCGCGCTTCGCGTGAACGTGCCGACGGTTTTCGTCAGCGGCGGCCCGATGAAAAAGGGCTATACCAAAAAAGGCGAGCCGATCGACCTATCTACGGCGTTTGAGGCGGTGGGTAAATTTGAAACCAAAGAGATCAGCGCCGAGGAGCTAAAAGAGATCGAGTGCAAAGCCTGTCCGAGCGGGGGTAGCTGCTCGGGGATGTTTACGGCAAACTCGATGAATACGCTGTGTGAAGCGATGGGTATCGCGCTAAAAGGCAACGGCACCGTGCCCGCGCTTACGCCTGAGCGTGAGGAGCTTATCCGCGAGGCGGGACGCCGTATCTGCGAGATAGCGCTCGATGAAAAATACAAAATCCGCAACATCGTGAACGAAAAATCGATCCAAAACGCCCTGGTAGTCGATATGGCGATGGGTGGCAGCAGCAACACCGTGCTGCATATCCTGGCTATCGCGCGCGAAGCGGGGGTAAATTTACAGATCGCGGGACTCAACGAGATCAGCCGCAAGATAGCTCACATCGCCAAAATCAGTCCGAGCCTGCCAAACGTGCATATGGAGGACATCGACCGCGCGGGCGGCCTAAGCGCCGTGATAAATGAAATTTCGCGCCGCGATAACGGGCTGCTAAGGCTAGACGCGCTAACGGTCACGGGCGAGAGCCTGGGCGAGCGCGTCGGAGCTAGCGCCATAAAAGACGAATCTGTCATCCGCAAGGTCGAAAATGCCTACTCGCAGGTCGGCGGGCTGGCGGTTTTGTTTGGAAATTTAGCCGAGCAGGGCTGCGTCATCAAGAC
>CALIWP010000005.1 GCA_938046705.1 uncultured Campylobacter sp.
TATGCGCGAGAGTAAATTTTGCAGATAAAGCCCGCCTACCTTTGCGTTTGTCACGATAGCGACTTTAGCGTCAAATTTAAGCTCTTTTAGCTCGTTTATATAGACGCCGTAGCCTGGCTTGCTGTCAAATTTTATATCTATTTTCATCTTATTCTCCGCTTTTATTTTATCCAAAATAGCCTAATTTATCGGTATAAAAATTTGATAATTATCGCTAAGGCGCGCGTACAGACGGTTCATATCGTTTGAAAACGCCGCAAAGGCGTCTTTTTTACTGATCTTTTTCGTAAACGGCACGAACTGAAGCAAATTTCGCTCTTTTTTTAGCCTTAAAATCGGATTTGAGTTTTTATCCTCGACGACCTCGATCTTACGCCCGAAAATCTTAGCCAAGCTATCAAAATGCTCCTCCATCTCCTCGTCTGCGCTGTTTCGGCCGAAGTGATAAAGAGTAATAGGCATATCAAGCTGCGAGCAGCAGTCCATGATGACGGCCGATTGGCTCTCTATCTCGTCGCCAAAACCGCTACTTAGCACCACGCCCTTTTTAATCTCGTCGATGTCGCTTTTACCGATGGCGGCGACGGGTTTTTTTAGCTCAAAAAGCAGCCTTTTGTGCGCGGCAAAAAATTTATTATCCGTCACCACAAGCCCGACGTCGTTTTTAAAAACATCATCCTTTATCTGCCCTACTCCGCCTCCGAAATAATCAAACATCACCGTCGCCATCTCGTCGTTTACGGATTTTAGCCTTTCGTAGGCTAAATTTAGCGCCGGATTTACGACCTTGACGAAAAGGCGCCTGTTGTTTAGCTTTTCGTGCAGTTTTAGACTCTGCTCAAGCAGCCTTATGCACAGCTTTTCGCCCATATTTTTCATATCTAAAAACAGATAAATATTATGCCCAAACGGATTTGGAAACTGTCCGGTTTCTTTTTTTACGCTTCTAAATACGCTTAAAAGCACGCTTGGTTCGCCCACTATTAGCAAAACGTCGCCCGGCAGGATCATTAAATTTGGCTTTGCGATCATGAAATTTGAGCCTCGATAAACCATAGCGATGCGCCATTTTTTCTGCGTTATGGAGCTGATGTGGCGGTACATAAAGGAGCTGCCTATGGGCACCTTTACTTCCATTATCTCGCCCTTGCCAAGGCCTAGGTTGTCAGCTACTACGGGGATATCCGGTAAAAAGTCCATGAGTCTAGCCGTTAGCACCGCTCGCGCGTCCAAGACCGTTAGGTGCGAGTCGTCCTCTAACCCGCCTAGCCCCCACAGATCAAGCATCAAAATTTCCGTTTTTTTGCTGATTTGACGCAGATTGTTATAGACGCTAACCGTCTCAAAGCCGTCTTTTAGCATTATCATAAACTGGCTAAAATAGCCGCTAACTACCTGCTTGAGACGATCAAAACTCGTCGGATCAAAGCGGTAAAAGGTAAAATTTTCTAAATTTTCCCCTCCCAAAATCTCCTCGTCCATAGCGATAACCGTGTAGTGATGAGCGTTATTTCGCGCTACGAATAGTCTTTCTAAGAAATATTTAGCTACAATGCCGTCCGCAACTATCAAGATATTTTTCATTAAAACTCCAAATTTAAAGGGACTATTATATCAAAATGACTTTTAGTATAGATAAAACGGACGGTGCAGCGCGCGCGGGCACGCTAACGACCGCTCACTCGACGATCAAAACGCCTGTGTTTATGCCTGTTGGCACCGTCGGCGCCGTAAAGAGCCTAGACGCCGTGGATATAATGCAAATTTTGGACGCCCAAATCATCCTAGGCAACACCTATCACCTCTACCTGCGTCCTAGCAGCAAGGTCGTAAAAGAGCTTGGCGGCCTGCACGGCTTTACTAAATTTAACCGCTCGTTTCTAACCGATAGCGGCGGCTTTCAGGCCTTTTCGCTGAGCAAAATCTCAAAACCCGATGAAAACGGCATCAAATTTAAAAGCCACATCGACGGTAGCGCGCACTATTTCACGCCGCGCTCGGTGCTAGATACCCAGTACGACCTAAACTCCGACATCATGATGATCCTAGACGATCTAGTAGCGCTTCCTGCTGAAAAAAAGCGCGTAGAGCTAAGCATAAAACGCACGATAAAATGGGCGCGCGAGGCGATAGATTATCATAAATTTAAGCAAAGTAACGGCGAAGGGCTCACGCAAAATATATTCGGCATAATCCAAGGCGGCACGGACGAGGCGGCGCGTAAATCTTGCGCCGAAGCGCTATGCGAGATGCCCTTTGACGGGCTTGCCATCGGGGGGCTTAGCGTAGGCGAAAGTAATCAAGAGATGTATGATACCGTGCAAGCGGTGATGCCATACATCGACGCGGCGCGTCCGCGCTATCTCATGGGCGTAGGCACCCCCGAAGACCTCGTAGAAAACGTGGCTCGCGGCGTTGATATGTTTGACTGCGTGATGCCGACGCGAAACGCGCGCAACGGCACGCTATTTACGAGTTTCGGTAAGATAAATATAAAATCGGCTCGATTTGCCACCGATCGCGCTTCGATAGATCCCGAGTGCGACTGCTACGCGTGCCAAAACTACTCTCGCGCATATCTTAGCCACCTATACCGCGCTGGCGAGCTGACGTTTTTCCGTTTGGCAAGCCTACACAACTTGCATTATTATCTAAATTTGATGCGGCAGATGAGAGAAGCGATAATGGCGGGCGAATTTGAAAAATTTAGGCGAAATTTCTACGCCAAACGCGGTAAAGACGCGCCAAGCATATAAGGTAAAACGGTGAGCGAGCGCGATATCTCTGGTTACTTTTACGCCGATGAGTGCGAGTATGTCTATCTCGTGACGGACGGCGGCGAGCAAAACTATAAATTTATCTTTAAAGATGATAAAATTTACGCCCAGGACGGCAGCGAAAGCGGCTCGCAGGAGTTTATACGCGTAGTAAAAAAGATAACGAGCGAGTTTCGCGCCAAGATCGCCGAGCACTCCGCCCAGCTTGAAAGCTACGAGAAAATCTACGCAGGCAAGAGGGATTTTACTAAATTTATCAAAAAGCACGCGATCTTAAAATACGAAATACGCAAATTTCAAAATAAAATTTCACACTTTTACGAGGCTCTGGCGATCTGTCAAAACGAAAGGCCCGAGCTAAAAAAGCAGCTCAAAAACTACGTTTACGAGGCCGGTGTGCTAAAAAACGCAGCCTGCGAAAACGCCGCTAGGATAGACGATATCTACGCGCATATCCAAAGCCTAAAAAACGACAAAATAAACCGAAACATCTACATCCTGACGCTGCTTTCGGCGCTATTTTTGCCGCTAAATTTTATCACGGGATTTTTCGGTATGAATACGAACGGGATGTTTTTAAACGGCT
>CALIWP010000006.1 GCA_938046705.1 uncultured Campylobacter sp.
AGCTATATAGTAATCAAAATACTACACACTTGCAGGGTTTTAATCAGGCCAAAAATGCTCCAAAAATCATCTTCAAATTTCATTTTAATCAATTTTTTGAAAATTACAAAATCTTTATAGCACAGTCTTTTTACCGATTTTATTTCAAATTTAAAAATAAACAGAGAAATACTCAGGCAAGTAGCTAAATTTGCCATCCCAAAGGCAAATTTAGCTAAATCCCAAGCCTATCCTTCGCCGCTTGCGTGATGTCCTCTTCGTAGTCGTAGTATTCAAACGTCGCACCGTGCTGAAACGCGCCGTTTAGGATATCGCCACTTTGGCGATTTTTTAGGTCTATCTCGGCGATCTTAAAGCCGTCCAGCGTCTGGCAAAACTCCCTCAGGCGCGTTGGCGGATTTTTGAGCTTTGTAAATAAAAAGCAAAATCCGCTCCCGCCGTTTCGCCCTACTCGTCCGCGCAGCTGATGCAAACTCGCTAGTCCTAGCCTCTCTGCACCCACGATCACGATCGTGCTAAGCCGCGGCAGCGAGATACCGACCTCAACAACCGTCGTCGAGAGTAGCACGTCTCCGCGCTCGCGAAATTCGCGCAGCACTTGCTCTTTTTCTTTGTCCTTGCCGTGCGTGACGTAGACATTTGCAAAATTTGCTCGCCAAAACCCCTGCGCTCCCTCTAGCCCCTGATAGTTCGAGTTTTCGCTGCTTTCAACCAGCGGATATATCACAGCGACCTGCTTACCTTTGGCGATTTGCGATTTGATATGCGTCAGCAGCTCGCCAAAGTCAGCGTTTTGTAAAATTTGCGTATGGATATGCTTTTCAAAAGGCATCTGCCGCAGAAAACTAAACTCCGCGAAGCTGCTTTGTATCATGCTTAGCGTGCGTGGGATTGGCGTTGCCGAAAACTGCACGACGTGAGCCCTAGTTTCATCCGCAGTTTTTGTTTGCCGGTTTTGGGGCGAGATTTCAGTCAAATTTGACTGCTCACCCTCCTTAAATTTACCGTCAAATTCGCCGTCCGCTTCGTCAAGCTGCGGGTCTCGCCCAAGCTCCCCGCTAGCTAGAGCGTTGATCTTCTCGCGCTGATTCGAGCCGAAACGGTGCTGCTCGTCTATCATAACAAGCGGTGCAGCCGGCAAATTTTGATACAGCAAAACGTGCGTGCCAATAATGAGATTTACACCGTCAAATTCGGGTTTATCGCCACTTTTAACAAGCAAAACGCGCATAAAATCCGGCAGCAAGCGCGCCGCCTCTACGTAAATTTGCTCGGCCAGTATCGACGTGGGCGCCATGATGAGCGCAGCGCGTGGATAGACGCTAAGCGCGGCAGCTAGCATAACAAGCGTCTTGCCGCTACCCACATCGCCCATCACGACGCGTCGCACCGCCTCCTCGCCGCTAAAGTCCGCGCGCAGATCGGCGATAGCGTTTAGCTGATCAGTTGTCGGCGCAAACGGCAAATTTTTAAGCCACTCCGAGATATCAAAAAGCCTAATTTTAGGCGCTTTAAAATGCGTTTTTTTAGCATTTAGTTTTTTTAGGTAGTTGTAAATTTCGACGAATTTTAGCACGTCCTCGCCGGCTTTTTCCTGCACGAGAGCCTCTAGCATCCGGACGCTTTTTTCGTCTCCCTTGTGCAGATCTAGCAAAAACTCTGCCTCCTTAGCCGCGAGTCCCGCCTCGATCAAATTTGGCGAATTTACGTACTTTTGGATCAAATTCTTAAACGAATCGTCTCTGAGAGAGAGCTTGTATTTGGGTATGATTTCGTTTATTTTCGTGACGATTTTTGGATTTGTTAGCTGCCACGAGCCGTAGGCGTAGGCGCATTTGCCGCTTACAAAAACGCTTTTGCCGACCTTAAAAGCGCCGTGATGCCAAGGCTTGGCGTTAAAAATCACGATCTTTACGCTTTGCTCCCACGCCTCGCACCAGCATACGGCGTGTAGCATCCCGCCCTGGCGATACGCGCTTTTTATCTCTACGGCGACGCTCACGTGTCCGTCTTTTGGCGCGGCGGCCAGGCTCGTATCCTCAAAGCTTTTAGGAAGCTTTAGTGCTAGGTCGAGCAGAGTGGTTACGCCGATTTTTTTTAGATTGATTCTGTCTTTTTCATCAAATTTCATTGTAAAGCACGGCAAAACTGAGCTTTTCTATCTCTGCGTGTTCTGCGATAAACGCGTTTAGCTCGGCAAGCTTTAGCTTTGAGATTTTTTCTAGCTCGCCTTTAAAATTTCCTAGTTTAAAGCCGTTATAAAACTCGCTTTGAGCGATGTTTAAGCGGTTAAAAAGCGTCTCCTGGCGTAGCGGCTGCGAGCCTAACAAAAATCTTTTGGCCTGCGCTAGTTCGCCCGCCTTTACGCCGTTTTTGACGAAATTAGCAAATTCGTCTTTCACGACCGCGACCGCCTCGCTCCTGCTCTCATTTTTGGTTTGCAGATAGCCCCAA
>CALIWP010000007.1 GCA_938046705.1 uncultured Campylobacter sp.
GGTTGGGCGCGAGTGGCGTTTGGCGGCGCTTAAAAAATTGTAAATTTCGTACAAAAACTGCCCGCCGCTCTCGCTTAGTTTTTGCATTTTTAGCACGGGGTGTGCAAAAAATTTCTCGCTAAAGTTAAATTTAGCAAAGCGAGACTTCTCTCCGACCTCGTCAAGCTCGTCAAAAAGCCCCAGCTGGTAGTTTTTGGTCTTTTTGGCAAAGGCCTCCACGCTCTCATCAGGCTGCAAAAATCCGCGCACGACGTCGCCGTGTCCGACCTTGCTTAGCACCTCGAAAATCTCCTTGCTAAGCGCCGCACCGACGCCTTTTGCGTATTCGCACACGTGGATAAAGGCCATGATGTCCTTTGGGTTTATGAGGATGCCTAGCAGGTCCATCGCGGCGCGCACCTCGCGGCTCTCAAAAAAGCTCACGCCGCCCTTTCGCTTAGAGCCGATACCAAGCTCCCGTAGCGCGACTTCTAGGCCGTCGGCGCTTGAGTTGTTGCGAAAGATGATGGCAATGTTTTCTTTTTTGTATTTGCTGACGGCGATGACCTGCGCGATGTTTGAGTACTGGTCGAAAAGCTCGTTGTAAACTAGCAGCTTTGGCGAGGTAAATTTACCCTCGCGGCCGACGACTAGCTTTTTTTCGTAAAGGCGCGGGTTGTTTGCGATGACTTTGTTGGCAAGTGCTAGGATCGCGGAGCTACTGCGGTAGTTGATATTTAGCGCGTAAATTTTGGCGTCTGCGAAGCGGTCCTTAAACGAGCCAATGATCTCGATATTTGCGCCGTTAAAAGCATAAATGCTCTGGTCAAAATCCCCGACGCAAAAAAGGCTTTTCGTCTCAAAAGCGCTGATTAGCGAGCCTTGCAGCGAGTTTGTGTCCTGATACTCGTCGACTAAAATTTCCTCAAATTTTAGCGGCGCGCCTTTTCTTAGTTCGTTGCGCATTTTGATAAGCAAGTCGTTAAAATCCGCATAGCCGAATTTGCTCTTTTCCTCCTCAAATTCGCGCAAAACATCCTCATAAATCTCGGCATATACGCCTTGTTCGTCGCTTCGCTCCTTTAGCCACTCGCCAAACGTCTGCTTTAGGGCTAAATTTTGAAACAGCGAATACACGTCGTAAAGATAGGCGCCGCCGTATGGTTTAACGTCGCTTAGGTGGTTAAATTTGCGCCTCTCGACGAGCGATTTTAGCAGCGTTTTTAGCTCGCTTGGCTGCTTTAGCGTGACGGGTTTTTCTAGTAATTTAAGCAGCGAATAAGAAACCGAGTGAAAGGTGCCAGCCGTGATGCGCGAGGTGATTTTTTTATCAAAATGTCGGTTTAGACGCTCGATCATCTCGGCAGCAGCCTTGTTGGTGAAGGTTAGCAGCAGGATTTTTTCGGGCTTTATGCCTAAATTTAGCAGATGAGCGATGCGCGCGACGATGGTGCTGGTTTTGCCGGTGCCCGCACTTGCGATAACTAGATTGTGCCCGGCAGGAGCGGTTGCGGCGGCGTATTGTTCTTGATTTAGTTTTGAAAGGGGCATATTTTCCTCGCGTTTAAAAGGGCAGATTATACCCAAACGGGCTTAAATTTATAAAAACGCAAAAGCGGCGAGGGCTGAATTTATTCGCCCCGCGTTTGCAAAGTGAGGCGAAAATTTAGCGGTTTTATTTTGGATTTAGTATTTCTTTTAGCTCCTCGTCACTTAGCTCGTAGCGGTAAAATTTGAGGTAAAATTTTTTAACTTCGTCTTCTAAATTTAGCTCAGTAAAAATTTCAGGATAAAAGATTTTGGTTAGCCAAAGCGGCTGCAAGGCACCTTCGGCGCTTCTAACCGACCAGAGATAAACTCCGCTAGGCACGACAAATACGGCACTATTTTTAACGGCTTTTACGTTACTAAACGGAGGATTTTTTAATATTTTTTCCTTGCCTTCGCGAGAATTCGTGATGATGACGTCAGGGTTAAAGATAATAACTTGCTCCTTGTTTATCGTCTTTGAGATTTTAAAGTCCACTTCGTTATCTTGGGAGCTTAAATTTATTCCGCCGGCGATTTTTATGTACTCCGCGCCGATATCTTTGCTGCTGATCGTGCTAAAATTTCCTGAGTTAAAATTTAAGGCCAAAACCCGCTTTTTATCCTTGATATTTTGTACTTTCTCGCTTACGAATTTTATATTTTCGTCAAAATATGCGTTAAATTCCTCTGCCTTTTTTACCGCATCCCCGCCTAGAATTTGGGCTATTTTGCTAACCGAGCCTTTTATCTCACTAGCGTTGCTAAATTTATTGATATTTACGACCGCGATGCCTGCGGCTTCTAGCTGGGCTCTTTGATTTTCGTCAAATATCATACCGACGGGCCCAAAAACTACCTGCGTATTTGAGGCGATTATTGTCTCGGCGCTGCTTGTTAGCGAGCCGCTTACGTTATTCATCGTTTTTATTTTAGGGAAAATTTTACTCATCATTTCAGGCAGCCTAGCCGCGCCCGAGATGATTTTATCTTCGGCAGTTAGCATCGCGCTCATCTGCGTAAATGCCCCTATCATCGGCGTTACGCGCTCTACGTTATCTGGTATTTGCACCTCTTTGCCA
>CALIWP010000008.1 GCA_938046705.1 uncultured Campylobacter sp.
TATTTCTTTACTTACTTTTTGGGCTAAAGAGCGTAGATCGCGCTCCTGCTGATAGTTTTCATAGCATTTTTGCACAAAGGCGCTTAGTAGTTCTTTTACGTCAAGATATCTTTTGCCATCCGTAAAAGTATCCCACTCGCGTTCAAAGCTTTGCGCAAATTCGTCTTCGAGGCTGATAGTATAAGAAGTAGAGGCGATTTTGACCGTTATTTTTCTCATAGCTTATTTATTTTCCCAGTACCGCTTCGATCTTGCGGATAACGTCGTCGCTCTCGGTATTTTTAGTTCTTAGGTCTTCTTCTAGGCGGGCGATTTGATTTGTTTTAGCTTCGTTTTGGGCTTTGACGCTGATTAGTTCGTTGCGTAGAGACTCGTTTTCTTCGCAGATTTCGTTATATCTAGCCAGCAGGTCGTTTACCTTGTCGGTTAGGGTGTTTAGTACTTTATCGTTATCAAACATCTTTTTCCTTAGTTTTGGTATAATTTTACGTAATTGTAACAAAAAAAGCTGATTTTTAAGGTAAAAAATGAAAAATTTTGAAATTTCGTCCAAATTTAGCCCGAGCGAGGATCAGGCCCGCGCAGTCGCTAATATCGTAGCCTCCGTAAGATCTGGCAACAAATACCAAACGCTTCTAGGCGTCACGGGCTCGGGCAAGACCTTTACGATGGCAAACGTTATACGCGAGCTAAATATGCCAACGCTAATCATGACGCACAACAAATCCCTCGCCGCGCAGCTTTATAGCGAATTTAAAGGCTTTTTCCCTAAAAATCACGTGGAGTACTTTATCAGCTACTACGACTACTATCAGCCCGAGGCCTACATCCCGCGTCAAGATCTTTTCATCGAAAAGGACAGCTCCGTAAACGAGGAACTCGAGCGCCTGCGCCTCTCTGCGACGGCTAGTCTGCTTAGCTTTGACGACGTCGTGTGCGTGGCGTCGGTGTCGGCTAACTACGGCCTGGGTAATCCTAGCGAATACAAAGGCATGGTCGCATACCTAAACGTCGGCGATAAAATCAACCAGCGCGCGCTACTGCAAAAGCTAGTAGATATGGGATACAAGCGAAACGACGTTTATTTCGACCGCGGCGACTTTCGCGTAAACGGCGACGTGGTGGACGTATATCCCGCGTATTTTAACGACGAGGCGTTTAGGATCGAGTTTTTCGGCGACGAGATCGAGACGATGTATAGCCTGGACGTGCTGGAAAACAAAAAAAGACACGACCTGAAAAAATTTATCCTCTACCCGACCAGCCAGTTTATCGTGGGCGAAAACCGCCTAAAAATCGCCATCAAACAGATCGAAGAGGAGCTGGCGGAGCGGCTAAAAGAATTTAACGACCAAGGTAAGCTCGTAGAGGCTCAGCGCC
>CALIWP010000009.1 GCA_938046705.1 uncultured Campylobacter sp.
AGCGTTAAAGGTGTCGCTGTTACGGGCGCCGACATAGGTATAACCCATGTCTTTGAGGGGCAAAAGATAGCGCACAAATTTGACGGACTAAATATAAATTTACAAAATATCAGCGAAAATTTAACCGCGCCCGTAAACGCCAAAATAGACATGAAAAGCTCGCAAAAGCTAAATTTGGCGCTAAACGGCAAAATCACGCCAGAACCACTAAATATCGAAGCGGACGTGAAGCTAAACGACGCAAATTTGCCTCGCTACTTCGCCTACGCTAAAAACTATCTGGACGCGAGCCTAAAAAGCGGCGAGTTAAACGCCGAGCTAAACGTAAAATACGCCGCGGACGCCTCCGTAAGTGGTAAGGCAAATATCGCAAATATCGAGCTTGCGGACGGCTCTGGCGATAAGGTTTTTGCCTTTAAAAACCTCAAACTATCTAAAATTTCGTTTGCGAAAAATTTCTTAAATTTAGAGCGCGTGACGCTGAGCGCGCCGTTTTTAAAGACGCATCTAAACAAAGAGCGTGAATTTAACCTAAGCCGTCTCGTAAAAAAGAGTGAGAGCAAAAGCACGCAAAATGTGGACGCAAAACAAATCGCTTCTAAAAACGAAAAACCTGCCGAGGCAGCAAAACAGCAGAAAAAAGAGGGCGAGTTTGACTTCGCTATCAAGAACATCCTCGTAGAAAACGGCGATGTAGACTTCTCCGACGCGTCGCTATTTATGCCGTTTGCGACTAAGATCACCAAGCTAGAAGGCGTGCTGATGGATATCGACAGCACTCGCCCGACGATGGGTACGTTTGAGGGCGTGGTCGGCAAGAGCGGCTTTAGCAAGATCGGGCTCAAGCTACTGCCGTATGATCCTAAAAAGAGTACGGAAGTCAAATTTAGCTTTAAAGATATCGATCTAGTCGACGTCACGCCTTATAGCGGGCAGTTTTTGGGCTACAAGATAGAAAAAGGCAAGCTAAATTTGACTCTAAACTACGATGTTAAGGACTCTAAGCTAAACGGTAGCAACGTCGTAAATCTAGACACACTCACGCTTGGCGAAAAGGTCGAGTCAAAAGATGCGGTAGATTTACCTCTATCGCTTGCCATCTCGATCCTGAGCGATCAAAACAATCAGATAAACATCGACCTACCGGTGGAGGGCGATCTAAACGACCCTGATTTTAAATACGGCGGCATCGTCTGGGAAGCTGTAAAGAAGCTGTTTGCAGACATCACGCTGGCTCCGTTTAGATTTTTGGGTAATATGCTCGGACTAAGTAGCAAGGATCTAAACACTATCGACTTTATGCCTGCAAATGCCGAGCTCATCGTATCCGAGCAGGCCAAGATAGCCGACTTTATCAAGCTAACCACGGCAAAGCCTAAGATGAAGCTAAGCATCACTCCGGCCTACTCGGACGTGGACGTAACGGCTCTAAAAAATGCGAAACTAAACGAAAAAATAAGCCAAACGATGAATCAAACCGGTAAAGACTACGCAGGAGCGCTCGCATCGCTAGCTCCAAAAGAAAAAAGTACCGACGAAAAGGCGCTGAGAGAAGCTGCGCTAAAAGGCATCGAGGTGAAAAAAGAGCAGCTGCTGGAACTTGCTAACGCAAGAGCTCAGGCTATCAAGGCGGCCCTAGCGCAGGCGGGACTGGCCGAGGATAGGATGACCGTCAAAAAGCCTGAAAAAACGGACGTCAAGCAGGGCGAATACTCAAGCGTGATGATGGGCGTGGCGGATTAAATTTGAGTATCCGCGGCCTTTGTTGTATGGTTTTGCTTGATTTTGAGTGCGTAATCGTTTATCCGCTTTGCTTACGCCAAGAGCATTTTGCGGATAAATTTACAAATTTTACCGGCCCAGACCCGCACCGCGAAAATGCTAAATTTGACGCCATCTCCGCTTTAAAATTTCAAAAACCAAATTTAATAAAATTTACACAAATTTCCAATTTCCTCCAAATTTTACGCAAATTTGGAAATTCATCTCAAATTTGGATAGAATTTTGCTTGCGCGATGTAAAATTTACGAAAGGATTTTTATGAAAAATTTTATACTTTTATTTGCGGCGTTCCTTTTTACGGGATGTTTCGGGCTGTTCGAGAGCTCGCCGGAGGTCGCTCAAACTAGCGAAGGCAACGCCAAAGGCTACAAAGAGGTGATGCGTATCAAAGCAGACTGCTCCTCGTGCGCTAGCGGCGGTCAGGACATCAAGATAAACGGCACCGACTACACCAGCGACGTCGCGATAAAATGCTGCATCGCTCAAAGCAGAATCGACACGAACGCGGCCATCAAAAAAGTCTATATCCACAAAATAGCCGACGAAAGAGCAGCGGATAGCGGCATAAAATTTATCTTCAAAAACGGCGCGAAAATGCTCTATCCAAAAGAGCGCCTTGAGAGGCTTTTTCATCTTTTCTTACAAGACGAGCTGTTAAATCGCGGAATCATGGTCGTGGATAGCCAGACCTCGCCTTACACGTACCGCGTGG
>CALIWP010000010.1 GCA_938046705.1 uncultured Campylobacter sp.
TATATGCAAAAGAGTATTTTTTATACTTTTTATTTATAACAACAGTATTATTTTTTGTTTTTGCAATTAGAAGTATAAGTTTTGTTTTATTTTATATGCCAACTTGCGCCAAATTCTTCTCTGATTTCATTGATATGTTTGTTTATGGCGGCTTTAAATTTGATGTTTTTATATATCCATTTTTATTTATTTTAGTGGTATTTCTATATGACAAAACAAATAAAAAATTTAACTTTAAAAGGATAAAAAATGAAGGTAACAAATAAGATTCCTCCGCAAGGAATGTCTTTGGGCATCAATACTATGTCTCATACTTATTCATAGAAATTACGCAAATTGATGAAATACGTAACCGAAGCGGATTTCAAATTTTAAAGCCTAAAATCCATCATTTATAAAAAATTACTCCTCGCCCGCATCAAACCCCAGCTCCAGCGTCCTTATCTCCCCGATCGCATTTCCCGCGATCCCCTTTATCGAGCCAAACATCTCGATCGCGTTGTCGCGCACCTTTTCGATCTGTTTTTCGCGGCTCTTCCAGATGCGTTTCATCGCGTTTTTCTCGCGCTCCAGCTCCTCGCTCATCGCAGAAAAGCCCTCCACGATAGCCTCGATGCGCATCTTAAACTCGTTGCTAACCAGATACGAGTAGAGCATCTCCATCTTGTTTGAGCGGTTTTGCGCGGAGTTCCTAGCGAAATTTAGCTCCACGACGCCCTGTCTTAGCACGAAACAAAGCGCCTTAAACTCCTCGTAGTTGCACACCCATACGCCCTCAACCAGCCCCATGCGCTCTAGCTCCTTTGGGCGCGCCTCGCTAACTAGCACCCCGACGTCGGCGCCTGAGGCGCGCATATCGGCCTTAAATTTTTCTATCCATTCGTTTGAGAAATTTTTCGTGCGTTTGCTCTCGTAGTAGATTTTGCCGCAGTTTTGCACCTCGCGGGTATTTACGATCTGCATCACGTCCGCGCCGTTTGCGCCCTTTTTGACCTCGTCTATGGTGTCAAATACGAACTTCTCCCGTAGCCACGCCTCGATGGCTAGCTCTTGCGTCTCGCCTTGTAGCTGCTCGCTGCCCTGCTCTATGCGCCTTTGCGCCTCGTTTAGCTGCTTTTTTAGCGCCTCTAGTTGCTCGTCTTTTTGCTTAAATTTTAGCTCGTTTTGCTCGGCTAGAGCCTTGCCCAGCCGCTCTTTTTCCTCGTTTAGGCGCTTGCTTAGCTCAGCCTCGGTTTTTGCCATCAGCGCGCTTTCAAATTCGCTCTTTTCTCGTTTTAACTTTTCTATCTCAAGCGTCTTTAAATTTAGCTCGTTTATCTGCTTTGACTTGGCTTCAAGCTCGGTTTTTAGGGCATTTACTATGTTTAAATTTTCGCCCTCGAGTTTTGCTTTTATCTCATTTTCGAGCTCGGTTTTTTTAGCGCTTAAGGCTGCGGCAAATTTAGCGTCGAATTCTTTTTCCTTCGCGTTTAAAGCGTCCAAATGTGCCTTGTATTCGGCCCTTTTGGTCTCGATCTCTTTATCAAATTCTCGCCTGGCCGCCGCCATTTTTTGCTTCATTTCAAGCTCAAGCTCGGTTTTAAGAGCCAAATTTACATCGACCTCGGCGCCGCAGTTGCCGCATTTTACGCTACTTTGCATTTACAGCCTCGTTTTCATTTTTTCAAATTCGTCCTGCACAGTGGCCGAGTTTGGCTCGTTGCTCATCTTGTCTATCGCGTCGCCGTAGAGGCTGGTTAGATAAATCACGACGCAAGAAACCGCAAAGCCGGGCAATATCTCGTAAACGTAAGAATTTAGCCCAAGCGCGATCCACGCTATCACCGTCGCTCCGCCCGTTATCATGCCTAGAAGCGCCGCTAGCGCGCTCATCCTGCGCCAATAAAGGCTAAAAAGCAGCACCGGCCCAAAGCTCGCGCCAAAGCCCGCCCACGCGTAACCCACGACATTTAGCACGCTTTCGTTAAAGCTAAAAGCAAGCGCGGTAGCCACTAGCGCGACGGCCAGGACGGCGTATCTGCCGGCTGCGACCTGGGCTTTTTGCGAAATTTCTTTTTTGTAAAAGGCAAACACAAAGTCCTGCGTCACCGAGCTTGCGCTAACCAAAAGCTGACTAGAAATCGTACTCATGATAGCTGAAAGCACGGCCGAGATAATAATACCCACGAAAAACGGATGAAACAGCGTCTCGCCAAGCTGCAAAAAGACCTTTTCGGGGTCTGCTAGAGGCAAATTTAACTCGCTGTAATACACAAAGCCGATCAGTCCGCTCATCATCGCTCCGGCTAAGCCGATCGCCATCCAGCCGATACCGATGCGGCGCGCTTGGGCTAGCTCTTTTGAGCTTCGTATCGCCATAAACCTAACGATGATGTGCGGCTGTCCGAAGTAGCCAAGCCCCCACGCCATGAGTCCTAAGATGCTTAAAAAAGTCTGGTCGTAAAAGACGTTTAGGTGGTTTTTGCCGTATTTGGCGACCTCGCTCCAAAAGGTAGCGCCGTCTGGCAAATTTAGATTACAAAACGCTACTACGGGTACGGCGACGAGCACCAAAAACATCAGCATGCCCTGAAACGCGTCCGTGATGCAAACCGCGCGAAATCCGCCGAAAAACGTGTAAAAAACGACGATAGCCAGCGTAAAAATCGCACCAAATTTAAAATCTAATCCAAAAAAGCTCTCAAAACTCTTGCCACCCGCTATTATGCCGCTACTAACGTAAAGCGTGAAAAATATCAAGATCAAAAGGCCCGAGACTATGCGTAAAATTTTAGTCTCGTCTTTGAAGCGGTTTTGTAAGAAATCGGGAATCGTGATGCTGTCGCTCGCAACCTCGGTATAGACGCGCAGACGCTTTGCTAAAAATAGGTAATTACAATACGCTCCTATAACAAGCCCCAAAACCATCCAAATCGTAGCCAGCCCCGTGGCATATAGCGCGCCCGGCACGCCTAGCAGCATCCAACCGCTCATATCGCTAGCTCCGGCGCTTAGCGCGGTTACAACCGGCCCTAGGCGGCGGTTGTCGAGCAGATATTCGCCCATATTGGCGTTTTTGTTATAAGAGTATCGCCCCACGAAAAGCAAAAATCCAAAATACAGCGCGATGGCGATATAGCGTGCATAGTCCATTAAATTTCCCTCGGTTTTTTAAATTTGAGTTACGATAATATGATAAATTTGTTTAAAAGATAATTTTTTCGCATAAAAAAGGTTAAATTTATATTTTTTTCCGTATTATTAACCCTCATTACACTTTTAAGGTTTAAGAAATGCTAAACGAAAAATTTTTCAGGGCGCTGTTTTTCGTCGTCATCGTCTCCGCGGGCGTTTACTATTTTTATCCGACGGAGCTAAACG
This sequence comes from uncultured Campylobacter sp., assembly GCA_938046705.1. The sequence continues at coordinate 3,361 of CALIWP010000010.1, forward strand.
AGGCGCAACGTCTAGCTTACCTTAAAAGCTATGGCGTGACGCTGGGACTCACCATAGGCGGCACGGCTATCGGCGTGACTTTGGGCTTTATTTTGGCGTTTTTAAAGTTTTTAAATATCAAAATTTTAAGCTTTCTCATCGACGAATACGTAGATATCCTGCGCGGAACGCCGATTATTTTGCAGCTTCTTATATTTTCGGTCGTGATTTTCGCGACCTGGAGCGATAACTTTTACGTCGCTTTAATCGCGCTTGGGCTAAACAGCTCCGCCTACGTCGCAGAAATCGTGCGTAGCGGCATAAATAGCGTCGATAAAGGGCAAATGGAAGCCGCAAGGGCGATGGGCCTAAACTACTACGTCTCGATGCGAGAGGTGGTGTTCCCGCAGGCAACCAAAAACATCTTGCCTGCGCTTGCGAACGAATTTATCTCGCTTTTTAAAGAGACGTCAGTCGTTGGCTACATCAGCGTCATCGACATCACGATGCAAAGCAAAAGCCTACAAGCGGTGTTTTATAGCCCAGAGCCCGTCATTTTCACGGGCATAGTTTACTACGTCAGCGTGAAGTTCTTTACGTTTTTGGTTAAAATTTTAGAGAGGAGACTAAATCGCCATGATTGAGATTAGAAATTTGAGTAAAAATTACGGCGATTTACGCGTCCTAGACGATATCAGCGTAGATATCAAACAAGGCGAAATCATCGCTATCATAGGCCCTAGCGGCGGCGGAAAGAGTACATTTTTGCGCTGCATAAACCGCCTAGAAGAGCCAAGCGGCGGGCACATCAAGATAAACGGCGAAGATATCACCGACAAAAAAACGGATATAAATAAAATCCGTCAAAAAGTGAGCATGGTTTTTCAGCACTTTAACCTTTTTGCAAATAAAAACGTCTTGCAAAATTTAACCCTAGCTCCGATAAAAGCGGGAATTTTGGATAAAGAAAGCGCAGAAAAAAGAGCCGACGAGCTACTAAAAAGCGTGGGTCTAAGCGATAAAAAATACGCCTTCCCGCACAAGCTCTCGGGCGGTCAAAAGCAGCGTATAGCAATCGCTAGAAGCCTAGCGATGAATCCCGAGGTCATACTCTTTGATGAGCCGACCAGCGCACTAGATCCAGAGATGATCGGCGAAGTGCTAGACATCATGAAAGACGTCGCGGCAAAGGGCATCACGATGCTAGTCGTCACGCACGAGATGGGCTTTGCTAAAAACGTGGCAAATAGGATATTTTTCATGCACGGCGGTAAAATAGCCGTGGACGACACGCCTAAAAATGTTTTCGAAAACCCTAGCAATCAGCGTTTGCAGGATTTTCTAGGTAAAATTTTAAACCACTAAAAGGAGGTCAAAATGTCACAAAACATCGTTGCGGCTTTGTCCGCCGGCAAATTTAAAAAACTTTTCGTTTTCGTAGCCGCCGCTTTGATGCTTTCAGGCTGCGGTCAAAGCTCGAATGAAAAAGCGAGCAAAGACGCCGCAGTAAAAAACGAGGCAGCCCCCGTAGCGGTACAACAAACGATAAGAGTGGGTTCGAGCGCGGACTATCCGCCGTTTGAGTATATTGACGAGCACAACAAGATCGTAGGCTTTGAAATCGATATGATAGAGGCCGTCGGTAAGAAAATCGGCGTCAAATTTGACATACAAAATATGAGCTTTGACGGACTGATCCCAGCTCTAAAAACAGGCAAGATAGACGCCGCACTAAGCGGTATGAGCGCGACCGAGGAGAGAAGAAAATCAGTCGATTTTACGAAGCCTTATTATTTTTCGGATAATCTTTTCATCCGCAAAAAAGGCACCGACGTAAATGCGACCAATATGCATCTCAAAAAAATAAGCGCGCAAATAGGCACATTGCAAGAGACCGCGGCTAAATCCATCTGCGGCGACCTAGCCGTGCCTGCAGAGACCGTAGCGGCCGCGATTTTATCGCTAAAAGCGGGCAAAATCGACGTCGTGCTAACAGATAGCCCGATCGGCTACGAGTATCTAAAGCAAAACTCGGATTTAGAAGAGTTTTTAAAGCTTCCAGACGGCACCGAAGGCTTTGCCGTAGCGTTTAATAAAGGCAAGCACCTAGAACTAATCGGCAAAATAGACGCCGCGATAGAGGAGCTCAAAAAGAGCGGCGAATTTGACAAGATGATGGAAAAATACGACCTGAAGTAAATTTGCGAGCCCGCACCGTGTCGCGGGATTAAATTTGAAACCAAATTTAAAGGAGAGAAAATGAAAAAGATTTTTGCGCTGCTTTTAGCGGCTCTAGCTACGCTTGGCGCCGCCGAGCTAAAGATCGGTACAGCCGCCAACTATCCGCCGTTTGAGTACGTGGACGAGCAAAACAAGATCACGGGCTTTGATATGGATCTAGTAGCGGAGCTCGCTAAACGCGCGGGTTTTGAGTACAAGATCGTAAATATGAGCTTTGACGGCCTAATCCCAGCTCTAAAAACTGGCAAGATCGACGCCGTAGCAAGCGCGATGAGCGCGACAGACGATAGACGAAAGTCGGTTGATTTCACGCAGGCTTACTATGCGACCGAAAACATCTACTTGCGCGCTAAAGGTAACGACGCTCTCGCAAGCAAAGAGGCCCTAAACGGTAAAAGAGTAGGCGTACAGCAAGGCACGGTCCAAGAGATCGCCGCTAACGCTATCGCAGGCGCTAAAGTCGTGCCTGCCGAGGATCCGGTTCCGCTAATCATGGGACTAAAAAAAGGCAAGATAGACGCGGTCGTGCTTGATAGTTCGATCGGCTATGGATTTTTAAAGAAAAATCCGGAGCTTGAGGAATTTTACAAAGAAAACGACGGTAGCGAGGGCTTTTCTATGGCGTTTGATAAAGGCAAGCAAGCAGGTCTAATCGCAAAAATAAACGCTGCTCTCGACGAGATGAAAAAAGACGGCAGCTACGATAAACTGCTAGAAAAATACGATCTGAAATAATGAAAAAAAGCGCATTTTTTACTCTGCTTAAATTTTGCGCTTTAGCCTTGCTGTCGGTAAATTTGGTAGCCGAATTTACCGACATGCAAATCACTCAAACAACCAAATCCAAACGCGAAAAAGTCGTCAAAGAAGTCCTTTTTCTAGAAAAAATTTTAGACTACGATACCTTTATATTTAGGCTAAACGCCGCCGTGATCGCCCCTTGCAAGCTTGCAAACGTTAAATTTTACGACGGCTCAAAATGCATAAAAGATAAAAAAGAGCTAGAAAATTTCACCAAATCCTACGACAAAGAGATAAAAAAGATATTTCGTCCGGAGCGCAACTACTACGTACTCACGCTAAAAAATCTAGGCGATAGATGGCTGTGCGAGGTAAGCGACGAAAGCAGAATCCTAAACAAAACCCTAGTTAAAAACGGCCTTGCCGCGCCTAATAGCAAAGAGTACCAAAAAATCGAGGTCAAAGAGGACTGGGCAAAGAAAAATCACGCGGAAATTTACGAGTGCCTAACCGGCAAAAAGCTAGAAGAACCGAAGAAAAAACCTAAAAAAGCCGAAAACAATGCCACCAAAAACGATCAAACCGAGCAAAATCCTGCGAGCGAGCAGCCTACGCAAACGCAGCCGCAAACTCCGCCGCCGCCGATGGAGTCGCAAGGAAACGGCCCCGTAAATTTAAGGGAGCTTGGAGTCGAGTTCGGCAAGGATTTTGGCGACAAATAAAATCGGCTAAAGATAAATTTGACAAAAACCGCTCAAGGTAAAACAATGAAAAATCCTAAAAAAAATATCCTAATCATCGCAGGCAGCGACAGCGTCGGGGGTGCCGGCGTGCAAGCCGACATAAAAACCTGCGAGGCCTACGGCTGCTACAGCGCGACCGCTATCACGGCTCTAACCGCGCAAAACACGAGCGGCGTGAGCGCGGTGATGCCCGTAACGCCCGAGTTTTTAAACGCGCAACTAGAAGCAGTCTGCGCCGAGCTAAAATTTGACGCAGTAAAGATCGGCATGCTATTTAACGAACAGCTCATAGCCTGCGTCAAAGCCTGGCTGGAACAAAACCAGGGCATAAGCGCCGTGATAGATCCCGTCTGCGTGGCGAAATCAGGCGCGAAGCTCCTACAAGACGGCGCCATAAACGCATTAAAAGAGCTTTTAAGCCTAGCTCGCATCGCGACGCCAAATTTAGACGAAGCGCGCATTTTGGGGTTAAATTTTGACGGCGAGCGGTTAAATTTGGGTGCGGATCTACCCTGCGACATCGTGCTAAAACGCACGCAAACGAGCGAGATTTGCGAGGACACGCTTTATAAAAAAAGCGGCGAGATAGTTAAATTTAATGAGCCGCTAGAGCAACCTACGATCATGCATGGCGCGGGATGTAGCTTTGCCACGGCTATCGCATGCGCCCTAGCGTGTGGTGCAGACGAGATAACGGCGATCAGACGCGCCAAAGCCTTCGTCGCAAACGCGATCAAAAACGCCCACGGCTCAAATTTCGGCGTGCGGCTGCTAGATCACAAAGCCGCAGGCGCAAACCGTGGCTGAAATTTACGCTATCACGGATGATATTCTAACGCCAGAGAGTAGCGTGCTAGCGCAGGCCGGGGAGTTGCTAGAGTGCGGCGTAAAGCTTTTACAGTACCGCACTAAAATCGAGCCAAAAAACGAGTGCGTAGCTTTTGCGCTAAAAGAGCTTTGCGAGCGTTACGGCGCAAGATTTATCGTAAACGACGACGTCAAATTCGCCGCCAAAATAGGCGCAAACGCCGTGCACATCGGCAAAGACGACGGCGGAGTAAAGGCCGCTAGAAAGATCTTAGGCGAGGACGCTTTCATCGGCGTTAGCTGCTACGACGATCTGAATTTAGCCCTAAAAGCGCAGGACGAGGGCGCTTCTTACGCGGCATTTGGCGCCCTGTTTGCAAGCCCGACCAAACCGCACGCCCCGCTTTGTAAATTTGAAACGATCAGGCGCGCAAAGGAAATTTTACGTATCCCGGTTTGCGTGATCGGCGGCATAAACGCGGCAAATATCGCGCAAATCGCCGCTCTAAATCCAGGCTACATCGCCGTTATCTCAGCGCTCTACCGCCCCGCATCCATAAAAGAAAATTTGCGAAATTTGCAAGCGTTTTTGTAAAAATGATCTAAATTTACATCAAATTTGCGCCGCTAAACCGTGCATTGCTCCGCTAAAA
>CALIWP010000011.1 GCA_938046705.1 uncultured Campylobacter sp.
GCGATCGTCGCCGGATCTATGCTTGCTCTTTTTGCGACGCTAGCGGGATTGTTTTATTTTCTAGGCAAACGGCGCGAGTAAATTTGTAAGGTCATTTGCGGCTAGCTAAATTTAACTAGCCGTCAAATTCGCTGCAAATTTAACTCACCTCAAAACCAAAACCGCAAATCAGGCGCGGTATAACCAAATTTACTCCGCTTTTCCCGCCGTTGATTTATAGATACCGATTTCATCTTGCAAAATTTTATACTTTTGCGCGAGTGCGCCGATCCTACCTTCAAGTAGCGAATTTTGCGCCTCCAGATAGTTTTTCAGCTCGGTTTTGCCGTAGTCGTATTTGAGTTTATATATGTCGCTGATGGAGCTTAAATTTCGCAAATTTTCGTTTAAATTTCGCAAGACAGCTTCGTCTTTTTGCAAATTTTTATAGCTCGCGTCGATCTCGTTTAGCGCGGTCGTTAGCGTCTGCGCGTAGTTTAGCTTCATCGCTTCAAACTCAAGCTCGGAGATTTTTAGCTTTGATTTAAGCTTAGAGTAGTTTAAAAACGGCAAATTTATCGCGATATTTCCGCTTAAGAAATTTAGCTTAAGCCCCTCGCTCGCGCTATCTCCGCTACCGCTAAGACCCGCGCCTACCGTGATGCTTGGATAAAAGTTTTTTTCGCTAACCTTGACTCCCAAAAGCGCCTCTTTGATGCGCGAGATCGCGGCTTGCAAATCGGGACGCGCGCCGATAACGTAAAGCGGCACGTTTAAATTTACGCCCTGAGGCGAGATATCGCTCAAATTTCCGCTTAAATTTAGTTCAAACTCAGGCCTAACATTTAGTAGATTTCTTAGCGTTTTTTCCGCCGCGTCAAGGCTCTTGTTCGCGTTTAAAATTCTATTTTTAGCCGAGATTACGGAGCTTTTTATTTGCTTTAGGCTTAGCTCTTCTTCTTTGCCGAGCTCAAATTTGGCCTTTATGATGGCTTCTAACTCCTCGTAGTTTTTTAGAGTTTTTTCGTATAGATTTATGCTCTCTTTTTGATATTTCGCTTCAAAATACGCATCCGCGACGGAGTTAATGAGCGCGAGTCTGGCAGCCTCTAGATCATATTTCGTCGCGTTTGCTTCCCACATGGCGGCGTCTGCGGAGTTTGCGAGCTTGCGCCACAGATCGATTTCGTAGCTTAGCGAGATGCCGCTTTTGTAGCTTTCGTTCCAGCTACCGCCCGTTTTTATATTTTTACCCGTTTCCGCGCCCAAATTTGCATTAAAGCTAGGCACGAGATCGGCCTGTAAGACGCCTGCTTGCGCGAGGGCTTTATTTACCGCGATGGCTGATTTTGCCAGATCTATATTATTTTTTAGCGCGAGGCTGATTAGCTCGTTTAGCCTAGGTTCGTTATAGCCTCGCCACCACTCGCGCTCCAGCCTAAAATTTGCCGTCAAATTTGCGTCGTCTTTTAGCAAAATTTGCTCGTAGTTTTCGTTTATCTGCGTTACCGCGCAGCCGCCGAGCAAAAAGGCGGCTAGGATTATGGAGATTTTTTTCATTTTATTCCCTTGAAAGAGCGTCGATCGGATTTAGCTTTGAGGCGCTGCGAGCGGGCATGTAGCCGAAAATCACGCCTATCGCGCTAGAGACGGCGAGCGCGACCACGATAGAGGTCTGCGAAAATATCATCTTGATGCCGGGCGCGAAATTTTCCGCGAGATAGCCGATACCAAAGGCCGACCCGACGCCGATGAGTCCGCCGATGAGACACAGCAGCACCGCCTCTATCAAAAACTGCTCTAGGATATTTCCCTGACGCGCGCCGATCGCCATCCTGATGCCGATCTCTTTGGTGCGCTCGGTTACGGAGACTAGCATGATATTCATCACGCCGATGCCGCCCACCAGCAGCGAGATAAAGGCGATACAAGAGATCAGCAGCGTCATAGTCCTCGTAGTCTCCTCGATCGTTTTTTTGATCGTGTCGGAGTTTCTGGTGAAAAAGTCCTTTTTACCGTGCTTTGCGGTTAAAATTTCCGTTAAACTCTGCTCTGCTATTTGCGCGTTTACGTTATCTTTTACCTTAACCGTGATGGACGATAGGTGCCTATCGCCGGTTAGTTTGTTTATGACCGCTGTATAGGTAGAAAACGTGCGCAGAGTGCTGGAGTCTGCGAACATATTGTCGTTTTTGGCTACTACGCCGATGATTTTAAAGGGGCGTTTGTTAAAAAGCACCGTTTTACCTAACGGATCTTCGTTTTTAAAAAACTGTTCCTGAGTTGGCTGATCTATCACGATCACGGACGCCGACTCTGCGACCTCTTGGGCGGTAAATACCCGCCCGGCCTCTACCTTGTAACCCATCACGTTTAGGCTCTCCTCGCTACCGCCTTTAATCGTAGCCGAGGCTGATTTATTGCCATAGGTGAGCGTACCGCTAGCAGAGGCGTTTGGCGTGACGCTATCTAGATAGCCTTGCTTAGATAGCATAGTTGCGTCGCTAACGGTCAAATTTCTCACCCGCTCCGAGCGCATATCGCCAAAACCTTTGCCGTTTAGGATATCGATCGTATTAGTTCCGATACCGCGGATATCGGAGAGTATCTGCTCCTGCGAGCCCTGCCCTAGCGCTACGACGCAGATAACCGAGGTGATGCCGATGATGATGCCAAGCATCGTTAGCGCCGAGCGCAGTTTATGGCTAAGGATCGCGTTTATCGACATTTTAAAGCTCTCGATAAACTGATCTTTGTAAAAGCTAAAGATATTTTTTTGCTTTGGCGCCGGTTTTTCGGAGGCGAAAATTTCCTCGCTTTTTACCGTATCGCTCAAAATTTTACCGTCTTTTATCTCGATAACGCGGTTTGCGTATGCGGCGATATTTGGGTCGTGCGTGACGATGATGATGGTGTGGCCTTGCTTGTGTAAATTTGTTAAAATTTCCATCACCATGAGGCCGCTTTTGCTATCTAGCGCACCCGTCGGCTCGTCTGCGAGGATGATCTCGCCGCCGTTAATAAGCGCTCTAGCGATCGAGACTCGCTGCTGCTGCCCGCCGCTAAGTTTACTAGGCATATTTTGCAGCTTTTCACCAAGCCCCAAACCTTCTAAAAGCTCGCCGGCCTTTTTATCGCGATCTTTTTTAGAAACGCCCGCATATACGCTAGGTAGTGCCACGTTTTGCAGCGTGGTTAGCGTAGATAGCAGGTTATAGCGCTGAAATATAAAACCGAATTTTTCTCTGCGCAAACGCGCTAGCTCGTCGCCTTCAAATTTAGATATGTCGCGCTCTTCTAGCAGATATTGCCCGCCGCTTGGATTATCCAGGCAGCCAAGGATGTTCATGAGCGTGGATTTACCCGATCCGCTTTGTCCGATGATAGCGATAAACTCGCCCTTTTTTATGGTTAAATTTACGTCCTTTAGCGCGTCAAATACGTTATCGCCGAGTTTAAATTTCTTGCTTAAATTTTTAAGTTCTATCAAATTTTTCAAGACTTAGCCTTAGAACTTCATTCTTCTTTTTTCTTTTTCGAGCATTTCGCTGATTTCAGCCGCCGAATTTTGCTTCGTCACGACCTCCTCGCCCTCCTCTACTCCGCTTAAAATTTGAGTTTTTAGGCTATCGATTAGTCCCGTTTGCACCTCTCTTCGCTCGGCTGTTTCTAGTCCGTTTTCGTCTCTTTTTAGCACGTAGACTACGCTTTTACCATCCTCTTTTTTGACGGCTATCGAGGGCACTATGACGGCATCTTTAGCGCTATCTAGGATGATTGTGTTTTGCGTAGTCATACCGATCCTTAGCGTGCCGTCCGGGTTATCTACGATAGCTTTGGCGTAGTAGTAGATCGCCGAACTACTCGAGCTTGAGGTGGTCGAGCCGGAGCTTGTAGTGGTGGAGTATTTGCCGTTGCTTAGCGTAGTGAGGCCTGGATCTATCGAGCTTATCTGAGCGTGAAATTTACGATTCGGCTCGGATAGTATCGAGTACTCGACTCTTGAGCCCACTTTTATCTTCGTGATGTCGCCCTCGGCTATCTCCATTTTTAGCTGCACTTTGCTTAGATCGGCGATATTTACGATAGTGGGCGTAGTTTGGTTTGAGTTTACGGTTTGCCCCTCCTCGACCTGCACGGAGACCACGACGCCGTCTTTTGGAGCCGTGATTTTAGTGTAGCCAAGGTCGATTTGAGCGGTGTTTAGAGAGATTTTAGCCTGCACGATTTGCGCCTCGATCTCTTTTAGCGAGGCTTCGTTTGCGGCTAGGGTATTTTTAGCGTTTTCAAACTCCTCTTTTGAGGTTGCGTTTTTGGCAAAAAGCTCTTGCTCGCGCTTAAATTTGGTCTTTGAAATCTCAAGCGCAACTTTGGCCGAATTTAACTTCGCTTCGTAAATACCAAGCTGCGCTTTTTTGGTATCTACGTTATTTTGCTGAGTCGCGGAGTCGATTTCTGCTATCATATCGCCGGCTTTTACGACGTCGCCGAGCTTTACGTAGAGCTTTTTGATCTGGCCGCCTACCTGCGCGCCAACATCGATTAGCTCAGTAGCATAGATTTCGCCGTTGCTTTCAATACTTTTTACCAGTTCGCCGCGAACGGCTTTTGAGGTGATAAACTGATCGCCTTGCGGAACGTTAAAATTTTTATCGTAAAAATAGTAACCGACCCCAGCCAGCACGGCTAAAACCGCGATAAATTTGATAAATTTCTTCATTTTTCTCGCTTTATTTAATTTAAAATGCGCGATTATATACAAAAATGCGTTAAGGCGATGTTAAGTAATTCAACTAAATTTTATTTTTCTTTAATGCTAGCCGCCGTATAATCGGTTTTTTAAAATTTATAACTCGGATTACGCAAATGTTTACGCAATTATTATCTATTTTTATCATTATCGCTTCCGGCTACGGGGCGAAAAAATTTAAGGTCTTTGAGCAAAAAAACGCCTCCGTATTCATAAACTACGCGCTTTGCTTCGCGCTTCCGGCGCTGATTTTCGATAAAATTTACCACGTAAACATCGACACTACGCTTATCAACGTCATCGCCACGGGCTTTGCCTGTTCGATGCTGGGCGCTGCGGCGATATTTTTGGCGTGCAGATTTTTAAAATTTAACAAAGCCACCACCGTGAGCGCCGTACTGCTCGGAATGTTTGGAAACACCGTATTTATGGGTATGCCTATCATTAAGGGTTTTTTCGGCGAGGACGCGATGAACGAAGTTATCTTTTACGATCAGCTAGCCACCTCGATCCCGATTAGCATTTTTGGCCCTTTTATCCTGGCTTTCGGCGCTCCGGCGAAGGTTTCGCTCGTGCAAAACGTTATGAAAGTGATCAAATTCCCGCCGTTTGTTGCGCTTATTTTAGGCTTTTTGCTCCGCGGCGTTCCGCTTCCAAAGGTGCTATTTGACGCGCTTACGCTTTTTGCGCAAAGCGTCGTTCCCGTCGCTCTTTTTGCGATCGGCATCGGGCTAGGCTTTCGCAGTATCAAGAGCTGCTACAAATCAACGGCCGTGGTAATCGCGGGCAAGATGCTACTGGCGCCTTTTATTTTTATATTAGTCACGATAGTTTTTGGCGTAAATTTCGGTCAAATTTGGATGATAGGCATCCTTCAGTGCGCCATGCCGCCGATGGTGCTAGCAAGCGCGATGATCATGAAAGCAGAGCTTGATAGCCAGCTAGCCGTAGCCGCAGTAGCCGTGGGAGTGGCGTTTAGCTTTATTAGCCTGCCGCTTTTATCGTATGTATTTAGCTTGATGGCTTAAATTTCACGCTCGTTTCACGTTTCTTGGCTAAACTTCCATCATAAATTTTCTTAAAGGAGATGCTATGAAAAAGTTAGCTTTAGTTGCGCTTAGCGCGTTGTTCGTTACAGGTTCTATCTTTGCCGCCGAGATGAAAGGCGATATGATGGAGAAAAAAGATACCATGATGGAAAAGAAGGACGCCATGATGGAGAAAAAAGACGATATGATGATAAAAAAGGACGAAATGAAAGGCGACATGAAAGAGATGAAAGACGATATGGGTAAAAAGAAAGACGATATGAAAGACATGAAAAAGGATAAGATGTAATGACGCAAATTTTGCTCGTAGAGGACGATGAGACGCTAAGCGAACTCATCAACGAGTATCTGAGCGAACAAGGCTACGACGTGACCGTTTGCGCCGATGCTAAAGCGGCTCTAGATACCGCCTACGAGCGAAATTTTGATATCCTCATCCTCGACGTCAAGCTGCCTAAAGGCGACGGTTTCTCCCTTTTGCGCGAACTTAGGCGGCTTGGTAACGACGCGCCCGCTATCTTTACCACCTCGCTAAACGCGCTGCAAGACCTAGAGATCGGCTACAAAAGCGGCTGCGACGACTATTTAAAAAAGCCCTACGAGCTAAAAGAGCTTTTGCTTCGTATTCAAATTTTAATCAAGCGCAAATTTTCTCACGTAAATGACGAATTTATCGAGCTTAATGGCGGATATAAATTTTATCCAAGCTCCAAAACGCTAAGGCAAAACGGGCAAATCGTAAACCTCTCAAACAAAGAAAGCGAACTTTTGGCGCTATTTTTGGAAAATAAAAATGCGCTGCTAAGCAAAGAAACGATATTTGAGAAAATTTGGAACTACGGCGAGGAGCCAAGCGAACTGAGCCTGCGAGTTTACGTCAAAAACTTACGCCGCATTTTAGGCAAGGACGCGATCATAAATAGGCGCGGCGACGGCTATATCTATGTCTGAGCGCTCCGCCGTTATAGCTAAAATCCTCTCGCTTTATCTCATTACTAGCGCCCTATTTTTGGGATATTTTTTCACGAACGACTATAAAATGAAAAAAGAAGCCCTCATCTCAAACGAGGTAAAAAATCTAAAAGAGATCAAGATGGGTATCTACATGAAAGCACGCATGTACGGGCTTGGCGCAGTAAAAAGCTTTACCGCCGAAAAAGACGTCAAAGCCTGCATCGTAACTAAAAGCGGTCAAATTTTATACGGCGAGGCGGGCTGCGCTAAATTTGACGACGCCCAAAGCAGCGCGGTCGTATCAGACGGCAAGGTAACGATATTTGAGGCTTTGCAAAATATGGACGAAGGCGGCGCGGACGAGCTAGCGACGGCAAAAATAGCGCTAATCGGTAAGGACGTCGCGAGCGAGCTAAATTTGCTACGGCTGCGTACGGCGCTAAATTTGCTTATCGTTTTAGGCGTCATCATGATAATCGCCTTTTATCTAGCAAAGACCGCGCTAGCGCCGCTACACGCCAAGATCGCCGCGCTAAATCGCTTTATCAAAGACTCTACTCACGAGATAAACGCGCCCCTTAGCGTCATACTTATGAGCATCGAAACGGCAGATAAAAGTAGCCTAAGCCAGAGAAATCTAAAGCGCCTAAACAACATCCAAACCGCCGCCAAAACGCTAAGCCGCACCTATGAGGACCTCACGTATTTATCCTTTGGCGCCTCACGCTCCGCACCAAAAGAGGAGCTAAATTTGAAAGATATTTTAAACGAGCGACTCGAATTTTTTGCTCCGTTTTTTGCTAAACGAGGGCTTGATTTAAGGCTAAATTTAAAAGACGCTCTCATAAATGCAAACGGCTATGAGCTAAAACGCGCGGTGGATAACCTACTAAGCAACGCCGTAAAATACGCAAACCAAGGCGGCTACGTCACGGTTAGCTTACAAGACGGCGAACTAAAGATCTCAAACAGCGGCGAGGGGCTAAGCAAAGAGCAGCAAGATAAAATTTTCGAGCGATACACGCGGTTTAACGAAGACCAAGGCGGCTTTGGCATCGGGCTAAATTTAGTTAAAAGAGCCTGCGAAAACAATGCTATCGCCGTAACCTGCGAAAGCGAACCTGGCAAAGAAATAACCTTTACGCTTAGGTGGAAGTCTTAAATTTAGATTTTGCGTCATAAAAGCGGCGGTGCTTTTCTCCAAACTGGCAAATTTGGCTCAAATCACAAACACTCTCAGTCAAATTTTGATTAGGATAGTTGTAGAATCGTCAAATTTGGCGGTAAAATCAAGAAAGTGTAAATAAATTTTACTCGTCTCCGATAAGCGAAAGGTTCCTGCATCCTATCTCATCGCCCATCTCGCAGCCCATTTTGTAAAATTTTTTTGCGGTTTTAGAATCGGCGGTTTTGACGCCTAGCGAAAACTGATACATGCCGCCGAGATTTGAACAGCTTTGCGCGTGATTTAGCTCTAGGCACGACTTTTCGTATAGCTTGCGCGCTGCGGCAAAATCGTGCTCCGTACCGCGTCCTAGGCGGTAAAAGTTAGCCGCGTTATAGCAACCGTATTTATTACCGAGCTTGCAAGACCTCATAAATATCTTTAAGATCTCGCTATCCTCTTTGCTTTTTAGCTTTTGATGTAGCGAGCCTAGATTTGAGCAGGCGATACCCTCGTTATCGTCGCAGGCCTTTTGATAGCAGAGTTTTGCACGCTCGTAGTCTTTGCTGTTTTCAAATTTCACGCCCGTATCATTGCACTCTTTTGGAGTTTTACCATCGCATATATGTTTTACCTCAGCCTGCGTAACGGGCTTTGGCGGTGCGGGGGTTGCCTTTTTCGGCGCGGCGCAACCACTAGCAAACGCCGCAACCAGCGCAAAAACGGCAATGTGCGAGATAGCTTGAAAAAAAGCGCGTTTCAAAATTTAGCCTTAAGAAAATTTTGCCTTAATCTTACCTTACGCTCGCCAAAATAACGCTTAAAATAAACTTTAAAAACTTAATTACAATCAAACTGTACCGAGTTTGTAACAAATTTATTGCTCATTAAAAGAGCATTTCTAGCATGTTAAGACAAATTTACGCTTAATTTTATATCTAAATTCGGCGCCTATCGTAGTTCATAAATTTACAAATTTAATACCGACAAAAAGCGCCAAATTTATAGCTCAGATCGCTACGCTCGCAAATCAAGCTACGCGGCAAAAAATCCAAAGGGCTTAAAAACTATACGTAAAGCCTAGATTAAACGTTCGCGGGTCGCCGTAAACCATCCTGTTGTTTCCGATGCCCTCGAAGTATTTTTTATTAAACACGTTGTCGATGTTTAGCTGGATGTCGAAATTTTTACTTATCTTGTAACCAAACATCAAATTTGCCAGCGTGTAGGCCTTTTGCGTAATTTCATTTGCGCCGCTACCGACGTAAATTTTACTTTTATACTGCACTCCCGCACCCGCTCTAAAGTCCGCTATAGAGTATTTGGCAAAGAGATTTGCCGTAGTGCGCGAGCTTTCGGTGTCAAATTTCTTACCGTCTGCGTCCTTAGCGTTAAAGTGCGTGAGACCAAGACCTAGGCTTAAATTTTGATTTATCTCTCCGTTTACGTCCACCTCAAAGCCCTTGCTCGTTACGCCTTTTTTAGCTTCGTACGCGTCAGTCGTAGTGCCTGGGATCTTTTGTCCGGTTTTTGCGCCTAGTTTATCTTGTACGACCTTAAATACGCCAAAAGAGGCCGATAGCGCGCCGTCAAAATAATCTCCCTTTATGCCAAGCTCATAGTCTTTACCTTGGATTGGATCTAAGTATTTGTCGTTGATATCCTTTACGGTTTGGGGTTTAAAGATGCTTGTATAGCTAGCATAAAGCGTGTGGTTTTCGCCGATATCGTACGTGACGCCTAGATACGGCGTGATTTCTTGAGTGAAATTTCTATTTCCGTTGCCGCCTGTTATGCGGTACTTATAGTAGCTCATTCTGGCTCCTAGCAAAAACTTAAGCTCGTCCGTGATTGAGAATTTATTAGCCAAATATACGGCCTTTTGCACCGTTTTATCGGCGTTGTTTTGATCGGCGTAAGGTAGCTTCGGGTCGTCTAGGTGCAGGTTGTTAAAATCTATCCTAGTGCGCGCCGCATAGGCTAGGCCTGCCGGAGTCGTGCGGCTATTCCAGTAGCTACTGACGTTGTCGGAGCTTTTTTTATAGTTGTTGTACATAGCGCCGAAAACCGCCTCGTGAGGCAAGCTAAACGCCTCGTAGGGTAAATTTACGTAGGCGTCTACGTTGTGGATATTTTCCTCGCGTTTGTTTGCATAGACGCTAAGTCCGCTAACATCGCCCGTACCGTCTAAATTTACCTTGCCGCCGTAGTAGAGCAAATTAGTATCCGTATTTGCGCGGCGGAAGGAGTAGGAGAGATTTAGGCTGGCTTCGTTTTCAAAATAGTGCCTAAAATCGGCATAAACGTCAAAAGTCTTGATATCCCATCTAGTCCAAGGCTGCGAGAAAATTTCATTTTTACTAAACTCGCGCCTAACGTCGTTCTTGTAAAACGCAGGCATTCCTCCCCAGCGTATGCCATGGCGCTTTAGCTCCTGATAAAAAGCGCCTAGGCTTAGCCACGAGCTATCCATGATATCAGCATCCACTACGCCATAGATAGCGGTGTTTTTACGGTTATAGTAGTCCATATACGAGCGAGACTTCTCGTGCATAAACGACGCTCTAGCTCGCACGTTACCATCGGCAGTTACGGGAGTCTGCACGTCGCCCGATACGCCGTATCTATCGTAAGAGCCCGCACTTAGTTTAAAATTTCCCGTCAATTCTTTTGAATTTGCTCTTTTTCGGATGAAATTTAAACTAGCCGCCGGATTGCCGGCACCCGCTAGCAGGCCGTTTGCGCCCTTTACGACTTCGACGCGCTCATAGGGCAACATGCTCATATCGTTTGC
>CALIWP010000012.1 GCA_938046705.1 uncultured Campylobacter sp.
ACGGACATGTTAAGCCCGTGCGAAATTTGGACGTCCGATAAGTCGTCCGTGTTTAGTTCTCGCTTTAGCTCGCGCTCTAGGTTTTCGAGAGTTTCGAGGTAGCTTTTTTTATCCTCTTTGAGCTCTTTTATCTGCTCGTCTATCCTCTCGATCCCCGCCTTAACCTCAAAAAATCTCTTTACATTTTGGATTAGCATGTTTTTTCCTTTATATCCACGATCGCGCCGCCTAGCCTGCACGCGATGAAGCCGTCCGCATTTACGTAGTAGTGCGACCCGCTAAAGATCGCGCCGCTCGCACCCTTGATTTTCCTATCCTTTGCCCGGCACGGCTCAACTGAGCGATGCGAGAGAATTTGTCTTAAAATTTGGATTATTCGCACTTTTTGCCTCCGCTTTGCCTAGCTTTGCGCCGCGTTTAATCCCGCGGATCTCGCCCTTTGGAGTTAGCTTTATCTCAAACCCAGCCATCGCCATTTTTGCTTGAAATATCGCAAAATCAACCGCTTTTTTATTTAACATTTTTTAACTCGCTTTCTTTTTATTTAGATAGACAAATCCCGCGCACGTGCCGTCGCCTATTTTGACGTTTTTTGCCGTGCGCCACTCGATCCCGTCGCTTTCTAGTATCTTTGCGTTTGCCTTGCTCACGTATCCGCCGCGAAGCCCCATGATCGAGCTTATCCCGCGCATTTCACAGTAATCTTTTAGCGTCCATCTCGTTTTTTCATAAATTAACTGTGCTAGAGTTTTCATTAACTCGCCTCCTTTAAATTTCAAATCAAAAAGCCGTATTTGAGTTCAAATTTCTGCATCGCGTCCTTAAAATCCTCGCAACCATTCAAAAACTCCTCGCCCAAATCACTATTTATTAGTTTGATCATCTTTTGGCATATCGTTTTTCGCCTGGCGATCTCGCGCTCCAGCTCCTCATTGACCGCGACGTTCAAATACGCTTCTTGTAAGAACTCGTCTTTTTTCATCTTTTATCCTTTCAAAAATACTCATAAAAAAGCCCTTTTTCGTTATAATCCATTCGCCAAAACAAATTCAACTAAAAGGACTTATCTATGAATACCAACATAGAAGAAACCGTCAAAATCCTAGACCAAGTCGAGCTTGAGCAACTCAAAGCCGACGTTGCCAAGCTCAAAAAAGCGGTTCGAGCTCTTGAGGAAGAGTTAAAGACTACTAAAGATGCGTTAGGCCGCAAAGCGGACAACACACACTCCCATTAACCTTGCCCTCACTCCTCTTTATAGCCTTTAAATTTCTTAGCTATTTTCTTAACGCTTTTGCTAGGTTTCGCGCCTAGCATGGCGACCAGCTCCTTTTTCTTGGCCTCGATACTACGTTGAGCGTTATATATATTACTAAACACCGCACCAATCGCATTTAGCTCTTGATCCAGCTTTAAAAGCTTTTTTAAAATCTTGATTTTTTTCATCTTTTATCCTTTCAAATTTAGGGCAGCTTAGGCCGCCCTTTGTAGATCTTGCAAGCGTTCGCGCATCTGCTTTAGCGAGTTAATCAAGCTAAAATATATCCCGCCGCGCTCGTCTTTAGTTTCCTCAAAGAGATACAAAACCGTATCCGCGCCGCAATTTGTTAGCGCGCCGTAAGTTTTAGCCCCTATTTCGACGCTCGCGCCGCATTCGTGCTCCTTAACCTCTCCGAACTCTTTTAAGAGCTTAACCGCGTTTTGAGTTTCATTTTTCGTCCTTTTTGGTATAATTGATTAATTGATGTTTGAATTATATGACATTTTTTGTCATATGTCAATTAAATTTAGCTTAAATACGTCAATAAAAGGCATATTATGAAAGAAAATGTCATAAATTTAAAAGAAGTCAGGGATAAAATAGGTTTAACGCAAAAAGAAACGGCAGACAAACTCGGCATATCACTCAGGACTTATCAGCGTTATGAGCTTGACGGAGATGGGATCGACTATAAGAAATTACTAATTTCAGGAAATTTCAAAAAAATTAGGAGTGAGTATGGAACAATTAACTGGGGCGGTAGCGATAGGAAGCGGCAATATAGCCATAAGAGGTAACGGCAATCAAATAGACAAGCAGAGAAGCCAAAAGCGCAATACGCCGCTATACATAGAGTTTGAAAAGCTCTATGATGATTACGGTAATGAAACATTGCTAAAAGGTTTTGTCGAAAAACTAAAAAAGTTAAAAGAATTTTCAGAGGAGTAGCAGTGAGTGATTTTGCAGATTTTATAGATTTTATAGTTAGATATTGGAAATCGATTTTATTTATCGGTGCAGGTGTGGCCTTTTGGGCATTTGTTATCCTTCAACAACGCGCCGAAAATAAAAGGATTTATCTAGCCCAAAGAAATGAGGATGTAAGCAAGATAAGCGAAGGAGTAACGGGTGGGATGCTTGCCGTTTTTACGAATGAAGAATTTTTGCAAGCTTTAAGGAACGGAGCTTATATTAAAATAGATATAAACGTTGATGGCTCGCAAAATATAGTTATTGCCGGTAGTCAAAATCAAATTTTAAGAGACTGAATGCTTTTTGTTATAGGCACTATAATCTCATTCTTTTGCGTTGTTATGAGCATATCAATGTTTTATGTCGGCGATATAGGCGGAGGATTTAGCTTTTTGATAGCGCCCATTTTAATGATTTGGGCATTTGCGTCAAAACAAACAAAAAAGAAGGCTAATCAGGAAAATGCAGATATAGAACGGCAAAGCGATAAAAATATATCTGCCAGTAATCGCTTCCAAGCAAACAATAGTAGCGATGACGCGTTAAAGCAAATTCAAGAAGCCAACCGATCTTTAAGCGATCTGTTAAAACAATCTGAAAAAAGTTTAAACCAAAAGCCAAAGCAATATGATATTAATGACCTAACAAAGGATCTAAAAGAGGGCAAATTTACTAAATTTATGAACGCCGACGAAACAGAAGAGATGCCTGATGCGACCCAAGAGGAGCTAACGGAGGCCGATATTATAGCCGACGGCATAACGACTCCTCAAGAGCTAAGCGAACTAGGGCGAGGTGTTTCATATCTTGATTTTAACGACCCGCGCCATCTGGCCTACGATAAAGCTAGTCGCAAACCTTATGGATACTATATAAAATTTGGTGATTATCCGTTAAGCTTAAAAACCGTATTTTATTACGAATATCCTACCGAAAATATTATACGCAATATAGGCGAAATAATAGACCCGCAAAGCTACGAAACCTTAAGTGATACAGAAAAGAAGTTTTTTAAAAAAATCACCTTGGGCGATTGTAATTATAGCAAAGGGCGGTTTAAAACTCTTGTAAAAGACGGCTTGACAAAAGAAGGAACAGTTATACTCGAGTTATTTAAAATTTATTATTCGCATGATCTGGACAAGGAATTTAAATTTAACGATTTCGTAAAAAGAAACGACTTTTTAAAAACAGGGTTTGATACTTCAAGCGATTTTTATAAAGAATTTATCAATAAAAAAGAGATGATCTCAAAAATCCAAAATTTGCGAGGCCTACCCGCCGCGAGTACTTTTATAAAAGCCGGGTATAAAAATTTAGAGGATATTAAAAAACTAAGCGATGAGCAAATACTTAGTATAAAAGGCATAGGAGCCAAAAAGCTTATGGAAATAAAAAATTTTTTAACAGGTTATGATAAATCATGAAAAAAGAAAAAACTCTAGAAAAAAACGGCTTTTGTATAGTAGAATCAAAAGAAGAAGCTGACAAGTTAAAAACCTCGGACGATTTCGACATTCAAGGACCTTTTGACAAAACAGAAAAATACTGTATTGTTTATAATAAAGAGCATATAAATGACAGCCTAGCAAGAAATATACTAGAAGTCGGCTATAATTATGATTTTATTTTTGATA
>CALIWP010000013.1 GCA_938046705.1 uncultured Campylobacter sp.
TTTATTAGAAAGGAATAAATATGAAAAACCTAACCACTACTTCGGGTAATCCTATCGCGGATAACCAAAACTCCCTTACCGCAGGCAGCCGCGGCGGTATAATGTTGCAAGATTATCAGCTACTTGAAAAACTAGCTCATCAAAACAGAGAGCGTATCCCCGAGCGCGCCGTTCACGCAAAAGGTAGCGCTGCATACGGAACCCTAGAGATTACGCAGGACATCTCGCGATATACTAAGGCCAAAGTATTACAAAAAGGCGAGAAAACAAAGCTACTTTTGAGATTTTCTACCGTTGCCGGTGAAGCTGGAGCGGCTGATGCTGAGCGCGACGTAAGGGGCTTTGCGATTAAATTTTACACCAAAGAGGGCAACTGGGACTTGGTCGGAAACAACACTCCCGTCTTTTTTGTAAAAGACCCGTATAAATTCCCGGATTTTATCCACACGCAAAAGCGTGATCCCCGCACACACCTCCGTTCAAATGAGGCAGCATGGGACTTTTGGAGCTTAAGCCCTGAGAGTATGCATCAAGTAACCATCCTGATGAGTGACCGCGGTATTCCGGCAAGTTACCGTCATATGCACGGATTTGGTAGTCATACTTACAGCCTTATAAATGACAAAAACGAAAGATTTTGGGTTAAATTTCATTTCAAAACTCGCCAAGGCATTAAAAATTTAACCAACGCTCAGGCCTCACAGATCATTGCAAAAGATCGAGAGAGCAATCAACGCGACCTTTTTGAGAGTATAGAAAAGGGCGACTTTCCAAGCTGGGATTTTAAAATTCAAATAATGACTCTACAGCAGGCAAAAGAGGTCAAATTTAACCCCTTTGATCTAACCAAAACTTGGCCTCATAAGGAGTTCCCGCTCATCGACGTGGGCGTCATGACGCTAAACGAAAATCCGAAAAATTATTTCAATGAAGTTGAGCAGGCTGCATTTAGTCCGTCAAATATAGTACCTGGTATCAGCTTTAGTCCCGATAAGATGCTGCAAGCAAGGATATTCAGCTACCCCGATGCTCAAAGATATCGTATCGGCACGCACTACGCGCAGCTAGATGTTAATCGTCCTGTAAGCGAGGTCAATACTTACGTCGTGGGCGGCGCGATGAATAACGGAATGTATGAGCTTGACGATAAAGCTTACTATGAGCCTAACAGCTTTGGCGGTGCCAAAGAGGATCGTGCTTTGTTAGAGCCTGATATAAGCATAGAAGGCGCGATGCAAAGATACGATCACAGAGCCGAGGATCAGGATTATTATTCGCAACCTAGAGCGCTTTTTGAGCTAATGAGCGACGAACAAAAATCGCAGCTTTTTAGTAATATTGCAGATAGCATGGAGGGTGTGAGCGAAGCGATAAAAGAGCGCGCGATAGGACATTTTGAAAAAATTTCCGCTGACTACGCAAATGGCGTAAGAGCCGCTTTGAAAGCAAAAAATTGACGAGCTTAACGCAGGCCGAGGAGCAAAGATATGGTGAGCTTTGCGCTATGGCGCTCGATTTTGCCAGGCGAGGTGATGCTGAGGAGCTGGAAAAGATGATAAAAGCCGGTCTTAGCGTAAATTTAAAATCCGCCAAAGGCGACACGCTTTTAATGCTAGCTAGCTACAATAACGCGCTAAAGACTGTAAATATGCTGCTCTCAAACGGCGCCAAAGTCGATGAGCGTAACGACCGCGGGCAAACCCCGCTCGCGGGCGCGGCCTTCAAAGGACATTTGGAGGTAGTCGAAGCTCTCGTAGACGCCGGCGCGGACGTAGAGGCTACGAGTGGTCTTGGTATGACACCCTATGCCTTTGCCATAATGTTTGGTAGGAGTGAAACGGCAAAATTTTTACTAAGCAAGCGTAAAAAGCAGGGATTGCTACAAAAACTGGCGGTTAAATTTTTAGGAATTTTCACCAAAAAGAGCGCGCGAGCGGTTTAAATTTGATATGCCTTGATATTTGGCGGTTTAAAATTTGACGTATTTTAGGGCTCGCATAGGATTAACTTTCGGAGATTTTACTAAAAAGATGCAAGGATGACTTGAAATTTTGGCATACCATTTCTAACCTTTAGGATTTTAAGCTTCCCTTGTCTATCTGGTACGCAGGTATGGTGTCGTTTTGCGATATGCCAATAACACAAGCCCTCTTCGTTTATCTAATATGGCGCGCTCTTTATGACTATAAACGGCGCGCAGTTTTTAGGTTATAATTTAACTCTCTGCCGGCTTAGGAGATAGAATTTTATGTTGCTCGTTCGTCCGCTTCGCTAGTTTAGTAGTGTGTGGCTGCGCCTGCGTTGTTTTGCTAGCGCTGCCTGTCTAATTCATATTTTTCCCTCCATCTGCTTTACTGCGCTTCCCATTTCGTCTGAATTTAGCAGGTCTTGTTGGCTTCGCCCGTGGACTCAATTTTTACGATGAAATTTGGTATGATCTATTGCGATCTTTGTGGCAAGACTATAAATTTTCCTTTGAATCTTTGCAGAGTTTGTAAATTTTTAAGATTTTTCAGCGCGCTTGGAATTTTATTGATTTTTGGATCGAGCTTGTCTTGTAGCTGGATTTGGCTTAGTACTGCGGCTAAATTTTACAATTTTAGGTTCATCGATTAAGCCTTTTATGCCGAGCCGATTATTATATGTAGCCTAATTTTGATATCTTAAGGATCGCGACTATAAGTTTTTAAATTCCATCTCCAGCTGCTTGCGCCAGTCTTGTAGCGAGCGCTCCGCTCCGGCAACGTATTTCTTTATAAGTACGCTGCCGGAGCTTGGCTAGATACGCCGCCTCTGTAT
>CALIWP010000014.1 GCA_938046705.1 uncultured Campylobacter sp.
AGCTAAATTTAGCTAGCAAACCGCCTAAAATCCGCGATATGAAAAGTCGCTGCGCGGGAGCTTTGCGGCTATATAAACTAACGGCCGCGCTTACTATCATCGTCGTAGTCGCGGCTTTGCTTGGTTACTATCTGGGCTAGGGTTTGGCGCCAAATTTGACCGTCAAATTTGGCTCGCGAGTGTGCTTAAATATATAAAGCATTAGTTAAATTTGACTCGTAGATTTATGGAGCCTGAAAGATAAATTTAGGCGCAAACGGTTAAATTTGCGCCCGCGGTTTATTTGATATTTTCTAGAGTGCTACAACACTGATCCGAGCCTAGATCGCAGCCTTTTTTGAAGTAAAATTTGGCCTTTTCAAGATCTTTTTCGACTCCGCTTTCAGTCGGCGGCATGTAGTATGTGTGGCCCGCAAACAGACATGACCTCGCCAGGCCTTGCTCGCAGCCTTTGTCAAAATACTCTGCGGCTTTAGCAAACTGCTTTTCTTGGTAGTACGCAGAGCCCGTGTATTCGCATCCCAGCGCGATATTTGCTTTGCAGGCTTTTGCGGCGTTTTCTTTATCTTTTACGTATTTTCCGGAGGCTTCGTGCTCTTTTTTCGTAAAGGCTAGGAGATAGTACTCGTACGCTTTTGCTTCGTCTTTTTTGCCGTAGGCGCCTTCTTGGTAGATTTCGCCTAGCTTCGCGCATCCGTCAAATCTCTCGCCTTGGCAAATTTGGCTTAGGATTTCGACGGCTTTGTCTATATTTTTCTCTACGCCTTTGCCGTCTCTATAGCCCATCGCTACAAATTTACAACCGTCGTCGTAGCCGCTACTGCAAAGTTTTGAAAATATCTCAAAGCCTTTTTTAAGATCGTGCTCGGCGCCGTTTTTGCCCTCGGTGTACGAGTAGCCCGTCCATAGGCAACCTAAATTTGAGCCTAGATCGCAAGCTTTTTGGTAGTATTTGACGTCTTGTTTTTCGTAGGCGTAGTCTATGCAGGCCGCCGCATCGTTGTTTTCGCAGCCTTTTTCGGCACTTACGGCGGTTTTATCTTTTGGTTTGTCGCAGCAGTCGGCTCTTTTGCCAAACGATATCTCGCAGCACTTTTCATAGGCCTGCTTTGCGCGTCCGGAGTCTTTTTTGACGTCAGAACCCTTGCCAAACTCATAAAGCTACCCGAGCTCCTTGCAAGAAGAATCGACCTTTTCCGTATAGCAACCTAGCTTAAAGTAGTTCTCCGCGTCCTTCCACTGGCCTTTGGATTTTGCCGCTAGTCCGTTGTTGTGATTTGGTCCGGCCTGTGCTACCGACAGGCAACAAAATGCTAAAAACATGGCTAAAGCTAGCTTTTTCATAAGACCCTCCTTGCGAGTAATCTTAGGCATTATAGCCTCTTTGCTATGCTTTTAACCTAAATCACGACTACTTCGGTTTTTAGCTCGACGCCAAACTGCTCCAAAACGCGCTCGCGGGCTAAATTTATGAGCCCGGTTACGTCCGCAAAGGTCGCGGCGTTAAAATTTATGATGAAATTTGCGTGCTGTTCGCTAAATTTAGCCCCGCCTATCGCGTAGCCTTTGAGCTGAGCGGCCTCGATCAGCCTGCCCGCGTAGTCGCCTGGCGGATTTACAAAACAGCTGCCAAAGCTAGCGCCCTTTGGCTGATTTGCGCGCTT
>CALIWP010000015.1 GCA_938046705.1 uncultured Campylobacter sp.
ATGATAGTTGCAGCCTCTTTTATTTGCTCCATGCTTAGTAAATCGGCCTTTATTGCTGTACTTAAAATGCCGCTTCCAAGGGGCTTTGTAAGTATCAAAACATTGCCATTTATGGCTGTATTATTTGCCCAAAATTTATCACGATGTACCCTTCCAGTGACGCTAAGCCCATAATACATCTGCTGTGTCTCGATCGTATGCCCGCCAACTATAATGCCACCACACTCTTTTACTTTATCGGCTCCGCCTTGCAAAATTTCTCCTAAAATTTCAGGTGCCAAGTTGCAGCTATCAAAGCCTACGATATTTAGAGCATTTATCACCTCACCACCCATTGCAAAGACGTCGCTTAGGCTATTTGCAGCAGCGATTTGACCGTAGATAAATGGATCATTTACCACAGGCGTTATAAAATCAAGCGTTTGAACAAGTGCAAGATCACTTGAAATTTTAAAGACACTCGCATCCTCATTAGAATTGGTGCTTGAGAGCAGATTTGGATGAGATAAATTTAAACTACTAATCGTTTTGTTTAGACCCGACGGGTCAAGCTTAGCAGCTCAACCAGCGGCTCTAACGAACTGCGTAAGCTTTTTGTCGTGGTAGATCATAGTTTGATTTGCTCGTGCGTAGTTAAAATTTGCATGACTTCGTAGGCGTTTGACATCTCGCCGACGCTTAGGTCGCTTACGAGCTTGTACGCCTCTAGGCAGCTACCGCAGCTTAAAATTTTAACGCCCGCAGCTTCTAAATCCTTAAGCGGTTTGAAGCTTGGATGAGCGCGATTCGTCGTCATTTTGACGGCGTTATTTACGCAAATGACGTACTCCGGTTTTTCTACCTGCAAAAGCGCGCCTAAAAATTTAGCTAGCAAGCTAACGCCCACGTCACCGCTTCCGGCGTATTCTTCATTTAGATAAACGACTGTTTTTTTGGCTTTTGGCGTGATTTCGCAGACGAATTCGTCAAAATTAGCTAGCTCCAGCTTAGATTCGCCCTTAACGGCGGTGATTTTCGTCTCGGCGCCGTTTTGCTCTACGCTAAATTCGACGTTTTGGTTTTTTAGAAAGCGGCTTATGTTTTCTTTTGGGGCGATTGAATTTACTAAAATTTCAAGCTTTTCGCCGTTTTTTAAGCCTTCAAGCGCATTTTTGGTTCTGATGACCGGCTCAGGGCAAGCTAAATTTCTACAATCGATTTGCATGATTTTTCCTTAAATTTATTACTCTTCAACCTGAAGTCTGAGGGGAATTTTATCTAAAAGATTTTAAATTTCGTATAAAAGGCGGCTTGCAAGCTCGCCTCTGAAGCAAAAAAGGAGAAAAATTTCTCCTTTTTTATTATTTTAATTTTGGATAAGTTTTTTCGTATTCAGATACGGGGATTTTGTTTTTAGAGATGAGCTCTTGGTACCAGTAGTGGTGAAGTACGTAAACCTCTTCTTCTTCTTTGTAGCCAGTTATCATCGACCAGATAGCGCCGTGTATCGCGATAGCCGCCATATATATGTGTACTAGGAAAAATACGGCGCAAACTATACCAAGTACATTGTGAACTAGCGCAGAAGCTCTTAAAACTTCGATTTGCGGTACGCCTAGCCAAGTAGCTACGTCAGGCGTTTTAAAATCCAAGAAGAACATCGCTGCGCCGGTTAGTATCATCACGATACCGCCGGGGATAGCTACCCAGTACCACGCCTTTTGGCCGGCGTTAAATTTGCCCGCAGGTACTGGACGTTTAACCTTTGATAGATATCCGCCGATGATCATCATCCATCTGATATCATAAACCGCAGGCAACATCCTAACCGTCCAAGCTATCAGCATCGGAGGCACTGAAACGGCAAATAAAATCGTCGCTAGTCCGTGGATGTCTTTGCAAAATCTAACAAACGCACCGCCGCCAAGCTCTGCGCCCCACATCATAATAACGCCCGTCGGTATAAGCACTATCCATGCGATCGCCGCAGCGCCGTGAGATACGCGCTCTATCATATTAAATGCATAGACTTTTTTGCCGTCGTGGCTGAAGTGTTTCGGTCCGATGATCAAAAAGTGCAGAACGAACGCGCCGATAACAGCCAAAATAAGCGACAAGGCCGCTATCGCGAAGTAGTCGTTGCCCTGAAGAAACGTAAAAATCGGCCCCAAACCGTCTTCGTAAGGCTTAATGTTCTCGATTCTACCCGCAGCCCAGATATTGCTCTGATACTGGTTCGTGCTAGGACTCGCCTCGATAGCGAAGGCCCAACAGGCGAAAACCGAAAGCAAACTAAAAATTCTCGTCATGCTATCTCCCTTTGGTTTTTGTTTTCCGTCTTAAAAAGCTTGTTGTGGTCGGCATCCAGCCAAAGGCTAAATTGTGCGGATTTTCGTGAAATTATATCAAAAAATAATGTAATACAAGCTTAGCGTCGAAACATCGCTTTTTTAGGTAGTTCGGGCGTATTTTTATCAAAATAGGGGTCAAATTTATAATCTGCTATATTAATTCATTTATATAAGCTAGATTTTATTTATCTTAAATTTAACTTCGTTTGGGATTAAATTTGCAGCAAATTTGACGGACAATAAACCAAATTTTAAATTTAAAGTTGAAAAGGCGCGGGTTTAGCGCACCCGCATTTCAGGCAAAAAATCGACACCAAATTTGGCTTAAATTTACGACCAAAAAGGCGCCCTCAAACATCAAATTTACACTCTAAAGGGCGCAGTTTCAGGAAGCAAATCTAGTTTCGTCTCTCATACTCTTCAAAGCCAAATTCCCGTACGGTTACAAGCTCGCCGTTTTCTTTTAAAAGCAGCAAATCGGGCAGCTTGATGCCGTTAAAGGTCGTGTTTTTCACGATCGTGTAGTGGATC
>CALIWP010000016.1 GCA_938046705.1 uncultured Campylobacter sp.
TTGAATTTGCTCTTTTTCGGATGAAATCTAAGCTAGCCGCTGGATTGCCTGCACCCGCTAGTAGGCCGTTTGCGCCCTTTACGACCTCGACGCGCTCATACGGCAACATGCTCATATCGTTTGCGCCTAGGCTAAATCCGCCGAAACTTGGCATCGAATCAAGCAAATAATAATCTATCTTGAAGCCTCTAGCCGTAGGATATACGCGCTCATCCCACTTGCTAAGCGTGACGCCCGGGATATTTCGCAAAAGCACCTGATAGTCGTTGATGTTTTGATCCTTTAGTCTGGCCTCGGTGATGACGGTTAGCGATTGAGGTGTCTGACGCGAGGTGAGGTCTAGTCTCGTGGTGCTTTTTACTAGCTCTTTTGCGTTGTATTTGACGTCGTCGCGCCTTTGTTCGCTAGTTACCTCGACGGCATCAAGCGTCTCTTTGCCCGCTGCGTTCTCGCCGTTTTGGGCGGCTAAAATTTGAACGGACGCGAGCAAATTTATCGCCGCGACCGAAAACAAAATTTTATTTCTCATCATTTTCTCCTTTTAAAATTTGATCTTTTTATCCATAAGTAAATCCCCGAAACGCTAAGCGCAAGCGGAGCTAGCCCGCACAAAAACCAGAAAAATTTAGTCGCGGCATTATAGTCGCCGTAGTGAGCGCGCCTAAACGTCGATAAAAACTTGTCCGTTTTGCTTGCTAGCTCGATATCTTTTACATCGATTAAATTTGCGCTATTTTTATCGTAAGAAACGGTGCTTGAGTACTGGCTATGAAGGAAACCTTGACTCGGTTTTTGCCCGTAAAGCGTGATATTTGCACCCTCAAAAAACGGAAAACTAACGTAATGCGTCTCAAATCCGGGCATATCCAAGGCCGCTTTTTGTACGAGGGCGTCGATTGAGATATTTTTATCGTAAATTTGCGGACCGATTACGAATTTAGAATTATCAAAAGGCGGCATAAACATAAACCTAAGCTCCCACCAAGCACCGCTAAGCGCGACCGCAAAGATAACGGGCGTAGAAAAAACGCCGATAAATTTGTGCGAATCGCTCATAAAAACCGCCATTCTCGCAAACCGAAGGCGCAGTAAATTCGTCCAAAAATTTCGGTAAACGATAAAGCCGCTGATCGAAATAATAAAAGCAAAAATCGCCGTTAGCCCAAGCAAAATTTGACCGCTTTTTCCAAGAAGCAAATTTTCGTGAAGCTCGGTTATAACGCCGATAAATCCGCTATCGTGCGGCACGAGGTCGCTTTTTATCTCTCCGCTAAAAGCGTCCAGATACACGCACGCCCACTCCTTTTCGCCCACTCCGTGCTTTAACAGCCAAATTTTGTCCGTTTTTTGGGGATCTGCGTCGATATTCCAGCCTACGATCTCGTGATGCGGATACTCTTTTTCTATTTTTTC
Organism: uncultured Campylobacter sp.; assembly: GCA_938046705.1. Next base: position 1,414 of record CALIWP010000016.1, read on the forward strand.
TCTTAGTTCGTCAAATTTTAGCCTCTTTTTATCGTCGCTATCCGCTATATAGATGGTGTCAGGCATTAAAATATTATTTATCTCGTCTTTATAAACCAAAACCGAACCCGTAAAGCAAACGATAACTAGCGGAATGCAAAATATCAGCGAAATATAGGTATGAATTTTATACATAGTCTTTTTGTCAAATATATTCACGTTTAAAATTCGTCCTTTTAAAATTTACTCTAAATCGGCGCGGATTTTAGCATTTTAAAAATTAATAATTTCTAAAACCATTATCAAATAAATAAGGAATCTATATTTTGCGTTGAATATTTAAAAACAGGGTTTAGCAGAGGCAGACGAATGCAAAACGACAAATTTGTTACGTTAAATTACGGAAATCAATTTAATGTGGTCTCAAAGCAAAATCGGCTTTTTAGTTTAATCAAAATCAGCGCCCAACAGTCGAGCAACCGCCGAGCGTAAATTTGATACAAGTCTCGCCGAAAGCAAACTCAAATTTGAGCCCTAGATTTCCTCTCTTTTATAAATTTTACTCACAAATTTATCTATCTTATACACCGCGCCAAAGAGCGCAGGCACGACTAGCAGCGTTAGCAGCGTCGAGCTAATGAGCCCCGAGATCACCGAGATCGCCATCGGAGAGTTGCCCTCGTATCCCGCGCCTCTGCTAAGCGCAAGCGGTAGCATCGCAAATATCATCGCAAAAGTAGTCATCAGTATCGCTCGCAGTCTTTTGACGCCAGCGCGCACGATGGCTTCGTTTAGCTCCACGCCCTCGTTTGCGTAGCGGTTGGCGAAATCCACGACTAGAATCGCATTTTTGCCCACCATACCAAAAAGTAAGATCGCGCCGACCATCACAAACAGGCTAAACGAGTTGCCGCTAAGATACAGCCCGACCGCCACGCCGCCAAACGCCAGCGGCATCGAGATCATGATGATGAGCGGCAAAATAAAACTCTCATAAAGCGCGGCTAGGATCATATAGATGAGCACGACGCTAAGGCTGATCGTAAATACAAAGGCCGCGTTCGTGTCGTTCATCATCTCGATAAAGCCCGTCATCACGTAGTCGTAGCCTACGGGCAAAATTTGACCGATATTTTCGTCGATACCCTTTTGCACGGCGCCTAGCGGGACGTTATCCACGTTTGCGACGATCCTGATCTGACGCTGTTTGTTAAAGCGGTTTATCACGGAAAAGGTCTTGCTCGTCTTAAACTCCGCCACCGCGCTCAGGCTTATACTCTCGCCGTGGGCGTTTTTGATCTTTAGTTTTTGTAGTGCCTGCGCGTCCTTGCGATACTCGTCGTCAAACCTCAGTATCATATCGTACTGCGCGTCGCCGTTATCAAAGCTACCAAGCCTATTTTGCCCAAAGGACGCATATATCACCTGCGCGACCGCGCTAGGATAGACGCTTAGACGCTTGGCTTTGTCTTTATTTACGCTGATTTGTAGCTCGTTTATCTTGTCCTCGTTATCGCTGCCCACATCCGTCGTGCCCTCTATCGCGCGCACCATGGCGATGGCTTTTGGCAGGATTTCGTCTAGCTTTTCTAGGCTATCTCCCATGATCGTTAGCTGTACTGGCTCGCTGTCACTGCCTGTATCGACGTATGGTATCTGCAGGACTTTGACGCTGAGGCCTTCAAATTTAAGCTTCTTTCTATACTCGTCCATTATCTGCGTTTGGCGCTCTTTTCGCGACTCAAAGCCCTTTAAGCGGACGTAAATTTTAGCCTTATACGCATCTTTTGAGTCCGTGTAGCCAGCGATCATATACGAGTACTCGACGCGCGGATCGCTATCTACGGCGCGCACGACCTCGCTAGCTCTCGCGCTCATAGCCTCGACCGAGATGCCGGGGTTTGCTTTTAAAAATATCTCAAACTGCCCCTCGTCCTCGACGGGCAAAAAGTCCATACCGACCTTACCCGCTAGGCTCATACAAAGAGCCAGCACGCCCAAAGTGAGTATAACAAACACAGTTTTAAACCTCAAAATAAGCCTCAAAAGCCGCTCGTAACCGCTCTCAAGCGCCTCAAATATAGGCTCTGTCACGCGGTAAAATTTACTCTCGCCCTCGCTCAAAAACCTCGCCGCCAGGCTGGGTATCAGCATAATGCAAACCAAAAACGACACCACGATACCGCCGCTCACGCTCATACCAAAGGAGTTAAAATATTGCCCGACGATGCCCTCCATAAAGGCAATCGGCACAAACACGCAAAGCAGCACCGCGCTAATGCTAAGCACGCTAAAGGCTATCTCGCGCACGCCCTCAAAGCTTGCTTTTAGCGGATTGCTCTCGCCTTCTTGCATCTTTTTGGAGATATTTTCCACGACCACGATCGCATCGTCGATAAATATACCGATACCAAGCGTGAGAGCCAGCAGCGTGAGGCGGTTTAGATCAAAGCCCAAAACGTCGATGATAAAAAACGTCCCCACGATACTAGCCGGGATCGCGAGCGCGGCGATGACGGTCGCGCTAAAGCTTCGCAAAAAGAAAAAGACGATGATGACCGTGAGCGCGACGCCCAGCATCATGTCAAATTTGACCTGATTTATGTGCTTTAGGATGCTTTCGCTCTTTTCATAAACCCGCTCTACTTCGTAGTTTTCGCCCAGTCTCGCCGCTAGTTCGTCCGTTTTAGCCTTGAGCGCGTCTATCGTCTCGATAGTGTTTGCGCCGCTTACTTTTATAGCGTCGAGCAACACTCCGCGCTTGCCGTTATACATCGCTACGGCGTCGGTGTCGTGATGAGATA
>CALIWP010000017.1 GCA_938046705.1 uncultured Campylobacter sp.
CTCCCGCTTCTTTGCTTGCCTCCTTTATTTTATTTGTCTCGATCGCGTAGGTGTGACAGCCACTTAGCACGACGTCGATGACACCGTCTGCTTGATATTCGCGTACGAAATCCTTGATAACCTCTGAGCGCGCGTCGTTTTGATACATCACCGAACAGGGGATTTTGAGGTAACGCTCGGCGATATTTGCGACCAGGTCGCCCTCTAGCTCTACATTATTTTGATAGTTTTTGGTGCCCGTGCAGTTTTCAAAGGCCACCACGTCAGCACCCAGCTCCTCGATCTGCTTGACAACCTTTTCATAGATGCCCCCACTCGGGCAGCCTGTGATGATGATGCGCTTTTTGTGTTTGGCGCCGCTCATATCTTTTTCGCGCAGAGCCTTGACGTAGGAGCGTAGCATGCGTATCTTTTCGCTTTTGTCGTAGATGTAGTCGCTCGCAAACAGCACCTGATGCATTTCGCTACCGCTAATCGGGCTTGGATTTAGCTTGCCAAGCTCCATTAGCTCGTTTAGCGCGTCTCGCTCCTCGTTAAAAATCTCTATCGTCTCTTTTAGTTTTTCGTCCGTTATTTGCGTACCGAAACGCTGCTCCAAATAGCCTTTAAACTCCCGTAGCTCCTGCGTCCAAAGCTCCAAACTGCGTTTATTTGTCATATTTGGCAGCTCTAAAACGCGGACTTCCTTGTGCTTTGCTAGCAGTTCGTACATCTTTTTCTTGCCGTCGCAGGTGGTCTCGCCGACCACTACGTCGCTAGCGTTCATGTAGGGGCATTTTTTGGTTATCGCGTAGCCGTAGCTTGCTTTGATCAGCGGACAAAGATTGCGCGGAAGCTCGGCGTGAGCAGCGTTTATCGGTCCTTCGTCCGAGGCGCACAGGCTAACTGGTACCGCGCCCGCGGCGTAAATGAGCTCCTTTGGCGAATATGTACAAAACGTCCCCACGACACTCATTCCTTCGGCTTTTAGATCCTGGAGCGCCAGAGAATTTCGCTTTTTAAGCTCCGCAAAATCATACTTCATCTTTTCTCCTTTTTCCCATTATCGCAGCGCCCATCGCACCGCAGTAGATTGCGTTTTCGTGAGTAAAAATTTCAGCCCCCAGATGCTCGCCTA
>CALIWP010000018.1 GCA_938046705.1 uncultured Campylobacter sp.
CAAAGATAACGGCTGAAATTTTATCGCAGGCGCAGGCTTTGGAGGCGAAAGGAAAGATTTATTTCGTAGATATTCCGCTGTTTTTCGAGGGCAAGAGGTATGAGTTTTTTGATAAAGTAGCGGTCGTTTATGCGCCTAAAGATACGCTAATTTCGCGCGTGATGAAGCGAAACGGGCTCGATCATGCCGCTGCAAAACACCGCGTGGAGCTACAAACGGATATCGAGCAAAAGCGTGCTATGGCGGATTTTGTTATAGATAATAGCGGTGATTTGCAAAATTTAAGAGATGAAACCGGGTCTTTTTTGGAAAAAATAGCTTAACTTGTTATGACACGGCATTTTATGCTATTTGAACACTGCTTTAGTCACTTGGCAGCGGCAGTTTGGCGTCATATCTAGCCCTGCTACTACTTGTGACTCAAACTACGTTGATTATTTTAGTTTATTTGCAGTCTTTGCTTTCAAGTTTTACCCGAATCAGCTCTTTGTTCTTTATATAATAAACAAAATCGACGCCGTCGGCTATCTCGCGCACCGCCTTTAACCGCGTATCTTCGCAAAATTCTTTTTTGAGCTCCTTTGTTTGCTCCTCTTTTAGCTCGGCTATATCTTTATCATTTAGCGCGTTTTCATCCATTTCTAGCCCTTTACCGAGCGCATAACGATAAACAAAACGGCGGTTTTCGCAGACAATTTTTTCTAGCGTATTTATCTCGTCTAGTTTTCTCGGGAGACCTGAATTTAGTCGCGCCAGCATCTCTTTTACATTTGATGCTTCGCATAGATTTTCTTTCATTTGTTCTTTTGCGTATTCTACTTTACTACCTACAAAAACTTCTACGCCGATCCAGATCGCGACAGCTATGCCTAAGATAATAAATAAAAATTTGTTGAGTCTATTTAGGTTTTGATTTAGTTTTTGTATATCCATTTTTGCTCCTTAAATTTGAGGCGGTATTTTATCGGAAAAAACGAAAAACAAAAATTAAAATTTGGAGCGGAATTTGTTTTATTGAGATCGGAGAAAAACGATAAATTTTATCAAACCAAAGATATAGAAAAAGGAGCGGGAAGCCGCCCCTGGGTATTATAAAGCAGCCTTTGCTTTTGAAGCTAGCTCGCTGAAAGCTTTTGCGTCATTCATAGCTAGATCGGCTAAGATTTTTCTATCAAGCTCGATATTTGCTTTTTTAAGTCCCGCGATAAAGCGCGAATAGCTAATGTCGTTTAGGCGGCACGCAGCATTTATGCGCACTATCCACAAGCGGCGGAAGTCGCGTTTCTTGCGGCGTCTGTCGCGGTAAGCATAGACCAAACTTCTTTCTAATTGCTCTTTAGCTTTTCTAAAGTGTTTGTGTCTAGCGCTGAAAAAACCTCTAGCTAGTTTTAAAACTTTTTTATGGCGTCTTCTTCTAACTACGCCTGTTTTTACTCTTGCCATATTTATCCTTTACAAATCGGCGCTCACTGAGTGAGTCTTGCCCCAAATTCGGGGGAGTTTGGAATGACTTTTCGTCAAAAACTTAAATTCCGAGCATCGCTTTGACGCTTGCGACGTTTGTGCCGTCTACGTATTGAGGCGAGCGTAAATCTCTCTTGCGGTTGCGAGATTTTTTTGTCAAAATGTGGCTTCTAAAAGCAGAGCCTCTTTTGATCTTGTTTTTGCCCACTTTAAAACGTTTAGCAGCGCCGCGAACTGTCTTCATCTTAGGCATACTAATCCTTTTAAAATTTCTTTTACGCCTTACGCGTAAGAGTGGGATTATACCCAAAATTCCTTTAAGAAATTTAAATTTGATAGAGTTGGCGGCAAAACACAAAACAAATTTACAATACAATCTTGAAAGTAGCTTAAATTTTAGATTTAATTAATATTTTTAGTCCTATAATTTCATTTAGATTTATTATCTCAAATCAAGGAGTAACGATGAAGATGAAGTTTCTCGCCTCGGCAGCGGTAATAAGCGCGATGTTTTGCACAAACGCGCTAGCTTGCACGACTATTTTGGTTGGAGAGGGAGCCTCTGACGACGGCTCGATGCTGGTAGCCAGGAGTGCCGATAGCAAGGCGGTAAAGGCGCAGGTATTTTTGATACATCCAAAAAAATCCAATCAAAAAGGCGTCCACAGCTCAAAGGCGCATGACGGGGCAAATGATTTTACCTATCCGCTGCCAAAAGAGGGCATGAGATACACGACGATAGCAAACTCCCATACCAAGCTTCACGGCGCTGTCGGCTACAACGACGCAGGCGTGGGCATCAGCGGCACCGAGACCATATATGCTAAAGACGAACTGCTAAAAATCGATCCGTATAACGAAGCGACCGGCATCACGGAGGACGATATCCCAGATGTCTTGCTGCCTCGCATGAAAAGCGCGGCGCAGGGCGTGAAACTGCTCGGCGAGATAGTGGAAACTACGGGCGCGGGAGAGGGTTTTGGCGTAGTGTTTGTGGATAAAAACGAGCTTTGGTACTTTGAAACCGGCACCGGTCATCACTGGATGGCGGTTAAGCTACCAAAAGACGAGTATTTCGTATCCGCAAACCAAGGCAGACTACAAAACTACAAAGAAAACGATCCAAATTTCATGGGATCGAAAAATTTGATCAAATTTGCCCAAGATAACGGCGCCTACGACCCGGCAAAAGACGGCGAATTTCAGTTTACCAAAGCCTACACTAGAGACGACGAGAGGGATATGACCTACAACTATCCGCGCGTTTGCTGGGTGCAGCAGATGTTTAACCCCGAGCTAAAAGACAAGCAGACCCTTGAGGGCGGCAACTATCCGGTATTTTTAAAACCGGCTAAAAAGCTAAGCGTGCAGGATCTAAAAAACGCTCTTAGATCCCACTATGACGGTACTGGGTACGATAACTACGCGAGCAAAGACGAAAATCAAAAAAATATCTACCGTGCCGTGAGCGTCTTTAGAACCTACGAGTCGCACGTCATGCAGGTGCGCCCGTGGCTACCGCAAGAGATCGGCAGAGTGACCTACGTGGCGCTGGGTATGTCCGATCTTGGCGTTTATTTGCCGTATTACTACGGCCTCGACAAATTTATCGACGGCTACGACAAGGGTTCGTATAAGGCCGATGACGAGTCGATTTATTGGACGTATAGAAAGCTGCAAACCCTCGTGATGATGGACTATGATAAGTATTCGCCGGTCGTAAAAAAGGCCTACAAGGAGTTTGAGGACGCGCTCGCGGTCAAACAGGCTAAATTTGAAGACGAATACGTCAAACTCTACAAAAAAGACAAAGCCAAAGCAAACAAGCTGCTAAACGAATTTTCGATGAATATGATGAAGGAAGCCAAGGCTCTAACGCAAAATTTGACGAACGAAATCTTTACGATGCTAACTGATGACACCGACGCCAAGCTAAAATCGCTAAACAAAGGCAAAAAAGACTAGGCAAATTTAAGAGGCGGGCTGGGGCCTGCCTCAAATTTAGCCCGAATTTGATAAAAACTTCTTGATTTATTTTTTAAAAATCTTTATAATACGGCTCAAATTTGACCCCAAAAGGATGAGCTTAATGCCTTGCCCCATGCCTGAGACTCTTTAATCTTAGCAAAAAAACCGCAAACGACTTTAAAAAAACAGCCAAATTTTTAAATAATTTCACGTTTTTAAACATTAATATAAATTTATTTCTATCGCCGCGCAGGGCGCATTTCAACTGCATTTTTAAAAACAAAGCGAGGCAGCGTCTGAAATTTGGGCGAAATTTATTTAGCAGGGTTTTTTATAAATTTTATTTTAGTTTGCGAAAATCGGGTTGCCACCCGCCGTTTCTAAGCCCGCTCTTCTCAAAATAGCAAGCTTATAGCGTATAAAATTTAAAAATAAAAAATCAAAATTTAAAGGAATCAAAATGATAAAAAGTTATGTTACGGGTTTCCCGCGAATCGGAGAAAAAAGAGAGCTAAAACGCGCGCTTGAAGGCCTTTGGGCCGGCAAAGAGGGCTTTAGCGAGGAGAATTTGCTAAGCGTCGCTAAAACGCTAAAAAACAGACACTGGCAATACCAAAAAGACGCCGAAATTTCGGCCATAAGCGTAAATGATTTTTCGTTTTACGATCTTATGCTAGATAGTATCATAGCATTTGGCGCCGTACCGCCTAGATTTGCAAATTTGAGCGGACGAGAGCAATATTTTGCCTGCGCTCGCGGCAACAAAACCGGCGTAGCAATGGAGATGACGAAGTGGTTTAACACAAACTACCACTACATCGTGCCTGAGCTTAGCGCCGAGACTACGTTTAAGCTTGATGCATCAAAAATCATCAGTGAATACGAAGAGGCAAAGGCCGCGGGCGTAAAAGGCAAGGTAAATTTGATCGGCCCTATCACGTTTTTGGCGCTTTCAAAGACCACCGACGGCAGCTGCCCGTTTAAAAACCTAAACGCTCTAGTCGCCGAATACAAAAAGCTTCTTGAGCTACTTTCAGCGCTTGACGATGAGATTTTGGTGCAGTTTGACGAGCCGATTTTTGCGACCGATAAAAACGAAGAAATCCTGCTTAGCGTCATCGGTAAGGTGTATAACGAACTAGCCGAAGCCGCAAGCAACGTCAAAATCGTGTTTATGACGTATTTTGAGCACGCGCTAAAAGCGGTCGCCGAGGTAGCGAAAACTAAAATTTACGGTATCGGACTTGATTTCGTTCACGGCAAAAGAAATTTTGAAGCGCTTGAAACTATCAAAAACAGCCACTTAACGCTATTTGCAGGCGTCATCGACGGACGAAATATCTGGAAAAGCAACATCGACGAAAAGGTAAATTTAGTCCGCGAGATCGGCGAAAAAATTGGTGGCAAAGAGTTCTACGTCGGACCTAGCTGCTCACTGCTTCACGTACCTTATACCCTAAAATACGAAGAAAAACTAAACTCCGAAGTCAAAAGCTGGCTGAGCTTTGCCGTAGAAAAACTAGACGAGATCAAAATCATAACCAAACTAGCTAACGGCGTAGCGCTAAACGCGACGGAGAGCAAAATTTACGAAGAGAACAAAGCTGCGGTTAAAACCCGCGCGACGTCAAATTTGATCCACTCCTCAAGTGTGCAAAACCGCGTGAAAAATCTAATCAAATTTGAGCGTGAAGATAAATTTGAAGATCGCATCAAAATCCAACGCGAAAGCCTAAACTACGGTATCCTGCCGACTACGACGATAGGCAGCTTCCCTCAAACCGTCGAGCTAAGAGTGCTTCGCCAAAACTTCAAAAAAGGCGAGATCGACGCGGCCGCTTATGAAGCCGGTATCAAAAAATACATCGACGACTGCGTCAAATTTCAAGAAGATATCGGCCTAGACGTGCTAGTCCACGGCGAGCCTGAGCGTAACGACATGGTTGAGTATTTCGGCGAGCAGATCGAAGGGTATGCCTTTAGCGAGAACGGCTGGGTGCAAAGCTACGGCAGCCGCTGCGTGAAACCGCCTCTACTTTTCGGCGACGTGAGCCGCCCAAAAGCGATGACGGTCGAGTGGATGAAATACGCCCAAAGCCGCACTAGCCGCATAATGAAGGGCATGCTAACAGGTCCTGTAACCATGCTAAACTGGAGCTTTGTGCGTGACGACCTGCCTCGCAGCGAGGTGGCTAAGCAGCTTGCGCTTTGCATATTTGACGAGATCGCAGACCTGCAAAATGCCGGTATCCGCATCATCCAAGTGGACGAAGCTGCGTTTAAAGAGGGCTATCCGCTACGCGCCGAAAACATCCCTGCGTACGAGAAATTTGCGGTTGATTGCTTTAAGCTATCCGTTAGCTCTGCCGAGCCTAAAACGCAGATCCACACGCATATGTGCTACTCCGAGTTTAACGACATTATCAAGACGATCGAGGCGATGGATGCCGACGTCATCAGCATCGAGACCGCTCGCAGCGGCAACGAACTGCTAAAGATATTTAAATCCGTCGGCTATAAACAAGAAGTAGGCCCAGGCGTCTACGACATCCATAGTCCGCGGGTTCCTAGCACCGACGAGATCGTGCGCCAGATCCGCGCGCTGCTCGAGGTTCTACCAAAAGAACAGCTCTGGATCAACCCTGACTGCGGCCTAAAAACGCGCAAATGGGAAGAGGTCGAGCCGAGCCTAAAAAATATGGTCGAAGCTGTCAAAATCGTAAGAAATTCATAATTTCGACAGCTTGCGACTCGGATAAATTTGCCGCTTTTGCCGCTTAAATTTGCGGCGAGAGCGGCTTTGCTAGCTCAAATTTTGGCTGGTTTAGAAAACCCGCTCAAATTTGACGCGGATCAAATTTGTCGGTCGCGGCGAATAATTTATCCTGCGCACGCGCCGTCGCAGTGTAAATTTAACCGCAAACGGCGCGGTTTTCTACATTTTAAATTTGGAAATTTCATGCTAAAAGAAAAAATTTTAAACAAAGAAAAGGGGCTCGTACTCTACGGACTAACGCCGCCCAAGGCCGAATTTGAGGAGTCCAAGCTGCGCGACATCTCGGATCGCTGGACGGGTAGAATAGAGAGCATAAACGCCGACGGGCTCGTACTTTACGAGGTGCAAGACGAGAGCGAGAGAAACGATAGCGAGCGGACATTCGAGTTTAGCGGAACGTTAAGCCCCGAAATTTACTACCGAGACTACCTAAGCGTCGCGACTCCGAGCGTCTTTTACCGCGTGGCTAGCGGCTACAACGAGGACGCATTTCGCGCGGCTCTAGCGGCTCAAAGCTCAAATCTAAACGTGCTTGTGGGAGCTACGTCTAGCTCGCAAAAAGTGCGGCTAAATTTGGCTCGCGCGTACGAGATCGCGGGCGAATTTGAAAATTTAGCCGTCGGCGGAGTGTGTATCGCCGAACGTCACGCTAAAAAGGGCGACGAACCGCAAAGAATGCGCGAAAAGATCGCGGCGGGAGCGAAGTTTTTCGTCTCGCAGGCGATTTTTGACGCGCAGATGACGCGTAAGTTTTTGGAAGACTGCGCGGCCGCAAAGATAACCGAGCCGATATTTCTCACGTTTTCTACGGCAGGCAATCCAAAAACGCTGGAGTTTATCAAATGGCTGGGCGTTAGCGTGCCTAGCTCGGTCGAAGATCGGCTAAACGCCAGTGAGGACTATCTGGCGCAAAGTTGCGAGATCATCAAAGAAATTTGGCGCGAGCTAAAGAAATTCGGCGACGAAAACGGGCTAAATTTGAGCGCAAACATCGAAAGCGTGATGGCAAAGCGCGCCGAGATCGAGGCGAGCCTGGAGCTAGCTCGCGAGTTTAGGCTGCTTTAAGGCAAGCGGTAAATTCGGGCGACAAGAGCGCGAAATTTAGGCGTTAAGGTTGCGCCGCAAAGTAAATTTTACCTTCGCGTAGGTTTGTTTAAATTTATATGCTTTTGTCCAAAATCTTAAATTTCCGTAAGGCGCTAAATTTGAAAGAGCGAAATTTAAACGAAAAGAGGCGGCAATCTCGAGAAAAAGGAGCATGGATCGTTTAAATTTGCAGACAATCGGAACGAAATAAAGCGGCGGACGGATTAAATTTAAGCAAAAAATGCGAGATAAAAAAGCGGCGTAAATTTAAGCGCGAGTCCGGACCGCGCGGCCTAGGCTTAATTACCGCGCCGAAATTTAACCGCACTTGGCGGCTTTGGTTTGCGAGCCAACAAGCCACAAAATAAGCGGCCAAACGTGTAAAGGAGTTAAAACGGAGATTTTATTTACCTTTATTTTTGTCGGCGCCATAGCCGTGCTTTTTGCGCTTCCCGCGGCTTCTAATCTTTTTGCGGCCTTAGGCGAAAAACCCGCCCAAAATTTAAGCGAGAACGCTCAAAACTCAGCCCAAAGCGAGCTTTCGCCAGAGCTAAAAGAGCTAGAAAACGAGCGCGTAAATTTAGTAGCCGCCGTCAAAAAAGCAAACCTAATCGCCCTTGCGGTAGGCGTTTGCGTAGGCGCAGCTGCGGCGTATTTTTTAGACGCGATTTTCGGCGTGACGCTGGGCGCGATCTCATATGCTGCGACCACTAGCCTTTTGACTGCGTCTAAAAGGCGAGAATTTAGAGCAAAATTCAAACGACAAATCATAGAAAATATCGTAAAAAAGCACGGCCTTAGCTACGATAAAGACCGCGGGCTAGGGCTTGATGATTTTTTTACGATTTACGATTGCAGGGTTGATGAGTGGAGCAGCGAGGATCTCGTTGAGGGCGTTATAGATGGTGTTAGCGTCAAATTTAGCGACTTTTACGCGGCTAAAAAGGTGAAAAAGAAAAACGGCACCGATACGGTCGTGCAGTTTCAAGGCGTGCTTTTTAAGGCGGATTTTAATAAAAAGCTAAGCTCCATAACGCAAATCGCGCACGTAAATTCGCGAAATTTAGCGGTTTACGGGCAGAAGGCAAATATGGACGACGTGAGATTTGAGGAGATATTTGACGTCTATACGACCGATCAGATCGGCGCTAGATACGCACTTAGCCCGGCGCTGATGGAAAATTTTACTCAGCTTTGCCTCAGGCTAGATGCGCCTGTAAATGCTGTTTTTAAGGATAATCAAATCTTTATCGCTGTAGAGACCTGGCGCGACGACTTTGAGCCAGATATCCGCAAATCACTAATAAACAACGAAACCATAGCGCTTTACGAGAGCGAGATAGTAAGCTTTACCCAGATAGTAAAAGAGTTAAATTTAAACCGCAAAATTTGGTAATTTTGAAATTTGGACGGCTTTGTGGGTCGCAGCTCAAATTTGAATGCAATGATAAAACTTTACGTAAATTTAATCACGATATAGCGTAAATATTTTCTAAACATTAAAGCATTTTTGTAGTATAATCGCTTTATAAATCCACACAAAGGAGTCGTCATGAAAAAGTTGATTTTAGCGATCTTTTTGGCGTGTTTGGCGTTGTCTTCGGCACAAGGCGGCCAAGAGTACGGCGATGGATTGAGAGCCGTATCCAGAGGAGAGTGGGCTAACGCGGTGCAGTATTTCACGGCAGCTTGTTATAACTATAACGATAACGAAGCGGGCTCTTGCAAAGAGCTTGGCGTGATATACGAGTACGGCAAGGGCGGTGCGGGCCCTCAGAGAGTGAAAAAAAATGACGCTCTCTCAAAGCAAGCTTACGCGCAATGCTGCAAAAAGAGCGGTGGCCTCATGAGAGAGTGCTGCAAAAAGGTCGGCAAATAATCGCGGCTCGTTCTGGGCACTAGCTTTAAGTATGCGGTCGCTTTTGGCGTGAAATTTAGCCTTGGGCGGCTCGCATACGAAATTTATGTTTTAGCGATTTTTTAAAGAATTGATAGTGATTTTGCATTTGTTTGAAGTCTACCTATTTAGTAGTTTTTTGAATTACTGATTTTTTATTTTCTTGCTATTTTATGAAACCGTATGATCAATAGGTTCAAATTGAACCTTATATAGAGGCAATTTTTAGAATTTAAATTTGACGGCAATACTCGAAATCCAGGAATAATTTAACTCGGTATGATTGAATTTTTCCTAGCCGTTTTTGCAAGCGAATATAGTACGAGAAGCATCAAAAAACCGTAGACTAGATTTGAAGTTTTTAGCGTAATATCTAAGTACTCATCAAATTTTAGAAAATTAACTACTTCATTGTTTAAAGTTTT
>CALIWP010000019.1 GCA_938046705.1 uncultured Campylobacter sp.
TTTATAGGAATGGATATTGTGGCGCCTATCGTTTCAATGTCGCCATTTATACTTCCTAAGCCTATGTTTCTAAGAGATAGTTGTTCATCGCCTTTTCTGTCTACGTACCCATGTACGCCATTTGGAACGCCTACGTATTGAATATTATGATAAAAACCGTCGTTGTCATTGTAGGCAAAGGCACTTGCATAAAACGCAATAGTAGTAGTTAATGCAATACGAAATAGTTTCATTTCATACCTCTTTATTGTTTTTGGTTTTCTATAAAATCCGAAATTTTTTCGGCTTGTTTGTACATCGGATAGGCCCACGCGTCAAGTACTACCTGCGATAGCGTCATATTTGTCATATTGCAAACGATAGGAGCGATGAAATTTACCGTTGACGTCTCGATCGGGGTGCTAACGACCATGATATTGTAAATCCTTAGCTCGCTTTTGTCGTTTATGTCCATCAGTTCCTGATAGTACGTCGGTATATCAAATTCGTAATTTCTCAAGGCGTATGGATTTATCGCGGTAAAAGACGTATCGTCGTCCTTGCTTTGAAGCTTTATGAAAAATTGATCCAGTTCTTTTAATTCATAACTTTTAATATGTTCAAAGCCTAAAATCGGACTTTTGACTTGAAAAATCATATATATCTCCTTAATTAAATATTTACTTTTTACGCGAATTGTATCCAAAATTTCCTATTTTTAAGCATAAAATGAAATCAAATTTACCGAAAAGCAATAAAAACAATGGTAAAATAGTCCGTTTTAAAAAATTTAAATTTAAGGGAAGGTATGAGAAATTTAATTAAATTTTTATCTGCGGTATTTTTTGTTTGTTTAATCGGCGGTTGTGCCGACAAATACACCGAGCTTTATAATCTAACGCCCGATCAATGGTACTCTGAGATCATCGGCGATATCAAAAATCGCGACCTAGAAAGCGCCGACAAACACTACACGGCCATGTCTAGCGAGCACGTAGCTAGCCCGCTTTTGGAGCAAATGCTACTAATACTAGCCCAAGCTCACGCTAACGACGAAGAGTATCTGATGGCGAATTTTTACCTCGATGAATACCTCAAAAGATACGGCGATAGCGGCCCTAGGAGCGAATTTGCGCAGTATCTAAAAATAAAAGCGAATTTTGACTCGTTCTCGCAACCCAATCGCAACCAAAAGCTAATGCAAGACAGCATCGCCGAGATAGAAAAATTTCTCTACATCTACCCAAACACGCAGTATCGCCCGCTGATCGAAACTATGCTGGTTAAATTTAAGCTCGCGATCTACAACCTAGACGTACAGATAGCTGATCTATATGAACGCACTGGCAGGGACGAGTCGGCGCAAATTTATAAAGAAAAGGTGCAAGCCTCGCCGCTAAATGACGCAAATATCGTGCTTCCGCAGCTTCCTTGGTATAGAAAAATGTTTGAATAGGAGCTAAATTTGCAAATTTACGAATCAAAAATGTTCCCGGCGCAGCTACCAGTCATCGTCGAGGACGAGCTGTTTTTATATCCATTTATGATCACGCCGCTTTTTTTGAGCGACGAGGAAAATATCGAAGCGCTAAATTTGGCCCTCGAGTCGCAAAGCCCAATCCTGGTCGTACCGACGAAAGCGCAAAACGAAGGCGCGCGAGAATTTGACTCCATCTACGACGCCGGCGTAATAGGCACCGTGATGAGGCGAGTGCCGCTACCAGACGGTAGAGTAAAAATTTTATTTCAAGGCACGAGCAAAGGCCGCATAGTCTCAAAAGTCTCCTCAAAGCCATTGCAAGCCGTCGTAGACGTACTACATGAAAAAAGACCCGAAAACACCAAAAGCGACGCTCTGCTAACCGTGCTTCGCGAAAAGGTGCGAGATCTGGCCGCGCTTAGCCACTTTTTCCCGCCTGATCTTTTAAAAACGATAGAGGAGAGCGCCGAACCTAGCCGCGTTTGCGATCTGATTTTAAGCTCGCTAAGGCTAAAGAAAAAAACGGCGTACGAGTTTTTTATCGAGGAAAATTTGGAGCAAAAGCTACTAAAACTCATCGACTACGTCATCGAGGAGATCGAGGCGAACAAACTTCAGCGCGAGATAAAAAACAAAGTCCACTCAAGGATCGATAAGGTAAATAAGGAGTATTTTCTAAAAGAGCAACTAAAGCAGATCCAGCAAGAGCTCGGCTCCGACACGAGCCGCGAGGAGGAGATCGAGGAGTACCGCAAGAAGCTGGAAGCTAAGAAAAAATTTATGGGCGAGGACGCGTATAAGGAGATAAAAAAGCAAATCGACAAGTTAGCACGCATGCATCCCGACTCCGCCGACGCCAACACGACGCAAAGCTACCTTGACTGGGTCGTGGAGGTGCCGTTTGAAAACCTGGCCAACAAAAAACTAAGCGTACAAGAGGTCGCAAAGCAGCTAAATGCCGATCACTACGGGCTTGAAAGACCAAAAGATAGGATAGAGGAGTATTTTGCTCTGCGCGAGCTTTTGCAGCTGCGAGGCGTCGCGGGCAAGGTAAATAACGGCGCGATATTGTGCTTTGCGGGGCCTCCGGGCGTCGGTAAAACGAGTCTGGCAAACTCCATCGCAAAGGCGCTAAAACGCGAGCTAGTACGCGTGGCGCTGGGTGGCCTTGAAGACGTAAACGAGCTGCGCGGACACCGCCGTACCTACATCGGTGCGATGCCGGGTCGTATCGTGCAGGGTCTCATCGAAGCCAAGCAGATGAATCCCGTCGTAGTGTTAGACGAGATCGACAAAGTCGGCAGGAGCTTTCGCGGCGACCCGACGGCGGTACTGCTAGAAATTTTAGATCCTGAGCAAAATAACAAATTTAGGGATTATTACCTAAATTTTAATATCGACTTAAGCAAAGTCGTTTTCGTTGCGACGGCAAACGACGTGAGCGCCATACCGCCCGCACTTCGCG
>CALIWP010000020.1 GCA_938046705.1 uncultured Campylobacter sp.
TAGGCGGCGAAATAAACTCAAAGGTTAAGTTAAGTTTCAAAGACTACGAAGGTATCGTTAAAAACGCACTAGCCAAAATCGGCTACGACGGTAAGTCTAAATTCACGAAAGAGCAGTGCCTGCACCCAGATGACATCGAGATAAAAGTCTGCGTAAATCAGCAAAGTGCGGATATAAATCAAGGCGTCGATCAAGAAGGCGGCGAGATAGGCGCTGGAGATCAAGGTATAATGTTTGGCTTTGCTAGCTGCGAAGCAAACGAATATATGCCAGCAGCCATAACCTACGCCAGAATGCTTTGCGATAAGGTTTATAAATTTGCCAAAGCTAATCCCGATAAACTGGGCGTCGATATCAAAACTCAGGTCACCGTAGACTACGGCACGAAGGATAACTTTGAAAGCTGCAAGCCGCAAAGCATCCACACTATCGTGGTTTCGGCCCCTTGCGTCGAGACGATGAAGATCGAGGAGCTACGCGCTCTAGTACAAACCCTGATCGACGATGCGGGCTTGCCAAAGGGTCTTTACGATAAAAGTAAAACGCTAATCTACATCAACCCGACCGGCCGCTACGTAAATCACAGCTCGCTTCACGACAGCGGACTAACGGGGCGCAAGCTCATCGTAGATAGCTTTGGCGGATATAGCCCGATAGGCGGCGGCGCGCAAAGCAGCAAGGACTACACTAAAGTCGATCGCAGCGGTCTTTACGCGGCGCGCTGGATAGCTAAAAACATCGTCGCGGCCGGCCTTGCTAAAAAATGCATCGTCCAGCTAAGCTACGCTATCGGTATGGCAAAGCCAACATCTGTTAGCGTCGATACTATGGGCACGCAGATCGCCGGCGTAAACGACGATATGCTGTCAAATTTCGTTAGCGAAAATTTTGCCCTCACTCCTCGCTGGATCACGAATAAATTCGGCCTAGATAAACCTGGCAAGGATACGTTTTTATACGCTAAAGTAGCAGCCAAAGGTCAAGTCGGAAACGCCAAATATCCGTGGGAAAAGCTTGACGCGGTTGATACTTTCAAGGCTTTGATTAAATAAATCCTCAAGCCCGCTAAATTTGAAGCGGGCTTAAATTTACCCTCAAATTTAAGGCTTCGTATGAAATTTCGTCCTGCTTTACGTCTTAAATTTTACTTCAAAAACCGCTCGGCAAAATTTAAAGAGAATTAAATGCAAACGGCAATAAACCAAAACGGTAAAAATAGGACGCTCGGACTCGTTTTGCTCGGGCTTTGCGCTTTTTATTTTCTTTGCGCGCTAGGCATTTTTGTATTGCCTTTTGACATTCTGGCGCGCTCCTCTTTGGCGCGAGATTTCGTGGAAGCTATGCTTAAAATTTACCCCGCAGTAGAGCGAGCCTTTACTCACACAGATTTTACGAAAAAAGCCGCACTTTATATCGCGTATATGGGGATTATCAAGCTCGTCACGCTTGTCGGTTTCGTCGCTGCTTGCTTATTTTGCGGTAGTAAAGAAAATAAAGCTCGCGTAATGAAACAAGCAACAAAAGAAAATCCGGTAGTGGGATTTTTTCTTTCATTTTGCGGCATTTTGTGGGCTGGTTTTTTGATAAATAGGGATTTTACGGGTTATCATATCGGATATCGTAAGCCGAGAAATTCGCCTGAATACGAATGGGTGTTGAGGTCTCCCAGCGAGCTGTTTTGGCAGATGTGTATTGATTTTATGTTTGTAGTTTTTGTTGCAGCTTGTATAGTTTACGCGGCGTTGCAAATTTGGTTGCTATTTAGCAAACGCAAAAATGCCTAAATTTAGCAAATTTATCTGAAAAATTTATCGAGCAAGCCTTGTTTTGGCGTTATTATCTCAGACGGCGAGCCGTTTACGCTGTGATAGATTGCTTTACCATATTTCGTCGCGTAGTATTTGAGCAAATTTCGCTGTAAATTTGGCTCGGTGCTAGGCACGAACCAGCCGTTGTTAGTTACCGCGATCATGACGTCAAATTCACCCTCAAATAGCTCGTCCCTGGTCGCTTCGTAGCAGATCGCGTTTCTGATTTTCAGCCCCTCTATCTCGTAGTCGCTAGGGGTGCTTGCCGTCTCAAAATCCTTCGCGCCGCCGAAAAATATTTTATTTATCAAATCTCGCGCAAAGGCCGGTAGCGGGATCTCCTCGCCAAAAGGCACGAGGATAAATTTATCCATCCGCCGCATCTTGCCGCGGTCAAAGAAAAACGCCGAGTTGTAGTTGGTGCCGTTTTCGCGAGCCAGCGCGCCCGCGACGATAGCGATCTTTTGCGATTTTTCCAGTAGTTCGGAGGTCAAATTTCGCTCGTGCGTCATATAAACGGGAAAGGCGCTCTCGGGCAAAATAACCGCTCTAAATCCCGCGTTTATCGCCTCGTCTATGACGGCTAAATTTTGATTTATAAACTCGTTTTTTAGCTGCTTTTGCCACTTTAGCTCCTGCGCGACTTCGGTGTTTGCGAGCTTTACTTCAAAAGGTAGAGTTTTAAAATTTGGCGTACCATACTGAACGGCGCAGGCTAAAAGCGCGGCAAAAGCGATAAATTTGAGGCGGTTTTTGACGTAAAACAGGCATAAAATCGCGGCAAAAATAAACGCAAGGGCTAGCAAATTTGGTGCAAAAATTCCCGGCACGAAAACGGCCTCCAAATTTAGCCAATTAAAGCCGAATGGATGGATATTTGAAACCAAGATAAGCAGCAAAGCCTTTAGCCAAATTTGAGCCGGGATACCAGCTATCAAAAACAGTGCGCCGTAGATGATCCCGATAGCTAAAATCTCAAGCGGGATGAGGTAGCTAAGCTCGTAATAAACGAGGCTAAAGCTGATCCAGTAAAACCATAAAATCCCGATAAAAAATCCCGTCCAAAAAAAGCCGCGGCGGTCAAATTTGAGCAGCAAATAAAAGCCTGCGATCGCAAAAAACGGCGAGATAAAATTTAAAATTTCGCCGCCTAAAAGATCGGCTAGTATAAAATTTGAGATTAAAATCGCGCCGACAAAGGCTTTTATTATAATTTTAGTGCTAAAATAGGGGCTTAAAATTTTTTTTATCAAGGAACCCCATGCAAGAAGGAAATTTCGTAGCTTCATTACTGCCTCTAGTCGTGCTTTTCGCGATATTTTATTTTTTGGTTATCAGACCGCAGCAAAAACAGCAAAAAGCTCATGCCGCGATGCTAGCCGCACTCGAAAAGGGCGACAAGATCATAACTAGCGGCGGACTAATCTGCGAGGTGATAAAACCGGAAGAGGATTTTATCAGAGTTAAGCTTAACGACGACGTAATCGTGCGCGTTTCACGCGAATTCGTCGCGAGAAAAATAGAAAAAACAGAGACGAAAGCAAATGCGTAACGGCAAAATAACGTATAGGCTGATCATCTTTGCTTTGGCTTTGATTTTCGGCATTATCTTTTCCGCGCCGTCTTTTACGGACAAGCTAGGCGGATCTAAAATCAGTCTAGGTCTTGATTTGCAGGGCGGACTTCATATGCTTCTTGGCGTTGAGACCGAGGAGGCTGTGCACTCAAAGATCAAGTCTATCGCCGCTAGCGTGAACTATTTTGCGAAAAAAGAGGACGTTTTGATCGATAGCTTTAAGATCCGCGAGGATAAGGTGGACTTTGAGCTACTAGACGCGGACGAAGCCGCTAAAATCGACGGCATGCTAAAAGATATCAAGGGTCTTAACGTACAAAAAGACGGTCTAAAATACTCTATCGGTTTAACCGACGCCGAGAAGGCCGAAACTATCGAATACGCGATAAATCAAGCGGTAGAAACGATCAGAAACCGACTCGATCAGTTCGGCCTAGCCGAGCCTACGGTAGCAAGACAGGGCAAGGATAATATCCTGGTCGAGCTTCCCGGCATCAAAACGGCGGCCGACGAGCAGCGCGCTCGCGATCTCATCGCAAAAGCCGCGCACCTCCAGCTAATGGCCGTCGATGAAAAGCGCCAGTCGCAGGCAAACTCTATGAGCGAGGCCGAGGCTGAGAGCTACGGCGACATCATCTATCCGGACGTCAAAAACGAGCAGATAAAATACGTCGTAAAAAACATCCCCGTCCTTGACGGCGCGATGCTAACGGACGCTAGGGTTGCCTTTGATCAGCGCACGAACTCGCCTATCATCAGCTTTACTCTAAATGCGGAGGGAGCTAGGATTTTTGGCGATTTTACGGGCGCAAACGTGGGAAAACGCCTAGCTATCGTGCTTGACGGCAGGGTGTATTCGGCTCCTTCGATAAACGAGCGAATCGGCGGCGGAAGCGGTCAGATAAGCGGCGGATTTAGCGTCGAGGAGGCTCACGACGTAGCTATCGCGCTTAGAAGCGGCGCTCTTTTAGCTCCGGTAAAAATGCTAGAAAAACGAAGCGTAGGACCAAGCCTTGGCGCGGACAGCATAAGACAATCTATGATCGCGCTAGCCTCGGCTTCGGTTTTGGTGGTGCTGTTTATGATAGCCTATTACGGATTTAGCGGCATTTTGGCAAATATCGCGCTTGTCGCAAATATCTTAATACTAGTCGCCGTGATGGCGATGTTCGGCGCTGCTCTAACGCTACCGGGAATGGCAGGTATAGTGCTAACCATCGGTATGGCGGTCGATGCCAACGTCATCATAAACGAGCGTATCAGAGAGCTGCTGCGCGACGGAGCTAGTATCGCAACGAGCGTGAAAAAGGGCTATGAAAACGCGATGAGCGCTATCATCGACGCAAATTTGACCACGCTTATTACCTCGGTCGTACTTTACGCCTACGGTACGGGACCTGTTAAGGGCTTTGCCGTTACTATGGGCATAGGTATCATCGCTTCGATGATAACGGCGATCTTGGGTACTCACGGTATGTTTGATACGATTATAAATAAAATAGAAAAAAGCGGTAACACGCGGTTTTGGTTCGGTTATAAAAGGGTATAAATGCAATTTTTCTCAAAGGCACATGTTTATGATTTTATGAGCAAGCGCTATATCGCGCTCGCCGTATCTGCCGTACTATTTTTCGGTTCGCTATTTTTGATGGCGACGAAAGGCTTTAACTACGGCATCGACTTTTCCGGCGGTACGCTCATCCAGGTGAAATACGATAGCGCGGTCTCGCTGGATAAAATTCGCGCGGCTTTGGCAAAGGACGAAGCTTATAAAAACGCGAGCGTTACGGAGTTTGGCTCGGCGGAGGAAGTTACGATTAGATTTTCTGGAGCAAACTCAAATTTAGGTAGCGACGTCGGAGCTAGCGTTGCCGAGCTTTTAAAAGATACGGGTAAATTTGAGATCCGCCGTACGGACGTGGTCGGACCAAAAGTCGGCGACGAGCTACGCGAAAAAGGCGTTATGGCGCTTGCGATCTCGCTCGTAGGTATTTTGATCTACATCGCGTTTAGATTTGAGTGGAGATTTGCGATGGCGGCGGTGGCTTCGGAGATACACGACGTCGTGATCACGATGGGCGCGATCAGCTTTTTTGCCATCGACGTAAATTTGGACACTCTTGCGGCGATCCTTACGGTAGTGGGCTACTCGCTAAACGATACGATCATCGTCTTTGACCGTATCCGAGAAAATATCAAAACCAGCAAGAGCACGCATCTTGATACGATAATAAACGAATCAGTCTCCGCGACGCTAACTAGAACGATACTCACCTCGGGCACCACGCTCATCACGGTCGTCGTGCTATTTTTGTTCGGCGGAGATATGATACACGGATTTTCTTTGGCGTTGATAGTGGGCATAGTCATCGGTACGCTTAGCTCGATATTCGTCGCTGCGCCTATGCTTTTGTGGTTTAAATTTAGCGTGGAGAAATACCGCGCTATGGAAGCAGAAAAGGCGCGCGTACAAAGAGAGAAAGACAAGCAACGCGCAATGTTTGAAAAAGGTACTATATAAGGAGATGCGATGAACTGGGGCAAGGTTGTTTATATATTTTTCGCACTTATGAGCCTGACGACGACGGCGGGGTTTTTATACGATAAAAACGAGATTGCGCTATTTGTAGCGGCGAGCGTAAACGTGATCTCGACGCTGCTAAAAATCGGCGTCAAAAACGTCTTTGCCGCCGAGCTTTTTGCTAGCTCGCTGGTGGCTGATTTGCATCTTATTCCGGCTTTTGTGCTGCTTCAGGTAAACGGCAACGCGCATATGGCGTATTCGCTAGCGATCGGCGCTGCGATAGCAAACGTCTTTTCTTTGGCGCTTGTTTTGGTTGAGTCCGGCAAGACACAAGAAGAATTTTAGGAGTAAAAAATGAGTGAAAATTTAAAATACGAGCCGGCGAAAATAGAAAAAAAATGGCAAGAAATTTGGAGTAAAAACAGCGAATTTGAGCCCAAAGACGACTATAGTCTGCCTAAAAAATATATCCTAAGCATGTTTCCGTATCCTAGCGGACGCATCCATATGGGACACGTGAGAAACTACACCATCGGCGACGCCTTGGCTCGCTACTACCGCAAGCGCGGCTACAACGTCCTTCATCCGATCGGCTTTGATAGCTTTGGTATGCCTGCGGAAAATGCGGCGATAAAGCACAAAATCCATCCTAAAATTTGGACTTATGAAAATATAGATTACATGCGCGGCGAGCTTGAGACGCTAGGGCTTAGCTTTTCTAAAAAACGCGAGTTTGCGACTTCCGATCCACTTTATACTAAATTTGAGCAAGAATTTTTTATCAAAATGTATGAAAAAGGGCTGGTCTACCGCAAAAGCGCGGTCGTAAACTGGTGCGAATACGACCAAACCGTGCTTGCCAACGAGCAGGTTGAGGACGGATGCTGCTGGAGATGCGGTAACGCCGTCATCCAGCGCGAGCTGCCGGGCTACTATCTAAAGATCACCGATTACGCGCAGGAGCTGCTAGACGACCTAAAGCGCCTTGAAGGCAAATGGCCGTCTCAAGTGCTCACGATGCAGGAAAACTGGATCGGCAAGAGCTTTGGCTTGGAGTTTAAATTTGAGCTTGACGAGGAGTCGAAGCAAATTTTAGAAGGCGGCGAGCAGATAGAGGGCTTTGAGGTATTTACAACGCGTCCGGATACGATTTATGGCGTTAGCTACGCAGCCTTGGCGCCTGAGCACAAGATCGTAAAAAGACTACTTGACGGCGGTAAACTAGAAGCTAATAAAGCTGATAGAATCAGGAAAATTTTAAACCAAAGCCCGCGCGAACGCCAAGCTAGCGAAAAAGACGGACTGTTTTTGGGTATAAACGTCGTACACCCGCTAACGGGCGAAAAAGTGCCTGTTTGGGTGGCAAATTTCGTTTTAGCGGACTACGGTAGCGGCGCGGTTATGGCGGTGCCGGCTCACGACGATAGAGACTACGAGTTTGCGAGCAAATTTGACCTGCCGATAAAGTGGGTGGTTAAGCCTGCGCAGGGCGAATTTGAGGGCGGCAAGGCGCTAACAGAATACGGAATATCTATAAATTCGCCGCTCATAAACGGTCTTGGCAGCGAAGAGGCAAAACTAAAAATCATAGAAAAATTTGAAGCGGACAAGATCGGCAAACGCGTCGTAAATTTTAAAATCCGCGACTGGGGTATCTCTAGACAGCGCTACTGGGGCGCGCCGATACCGATGGTGCATTGCAAGTGCTGCGGCGTCGTGCCTGAAAAGATCGAAAATCTGCCGGTGACGCTACCTGACGACGTACAGATAACAGGCGAGGGAAATCCACTCGATAAGCACGAGAGTTGGAAACACGTCAAATGCCCAAAATGCG
>CALIWP010000021.1 GCA_938046705.1 uncultured Campylobacter sp.
CGCTCGAATACGCCCCACGCGCTATCCACAACGCAGCCAGCACCCAAACGACCCAAAATGCAAAATCGCCCGCGAAAAATAGCGCGAACGGGTAGATGACGCTAACTACGCTTAGGGCGATTTTAAGCTTGCTCGTCAAATTTTTTAGCCACCGCGTTTACGATGTCTTCGAGCGTTTTTACGTTTTTAAAGTCTTCAGGCATCAATCGGTGGCCCGTTTTGCGCTTGATGTGATCTATAAGATCGATCGCGTCGATGCTATCTATCTGCAAATCCTCGTAAATGCGCGTTTGCGGCGTAACTTTAGCCTCGTCGATCTCAAAAAGCTGCACTAGCGCGGACTTTAAAATCTCAAAAATTTCTTCTTTTTTCATCGCTATTTCCTGTTTTCAAAGATGTATTGCGCGAGGCTTTTTACGCTGTAAAAAATCTCTTTTAAATTTGCCGTTTTAGAGTCCAGTACCAGGCCGTAGCTTTTTTGTACCGCAAGGCCAAGCTCAAGCGCATCGACGCTATCAAGACCTAGTCCTTCGTTAAAAAGCGGCGCGTTCTCGTCGATATCGCTTGGTTTCATATCCTCTAAATTTAAGCTCTTTATGATGAGCTCTTTTATCTCGTCTATTAGTTCGTTCATTGTTTAAACTCCTTTGTATAATTTTCGCTGATAAAAGCGTGCAGCTCTCTGGCTCTGATCGGGTTTGGCCTATCCGCGCAAAACCCGTCCAAATTTAGCCTAAAAAGCTCTTTGAACTCGTATTTTATCATAACGCTCGGGGTTTTGTACCAAGGCTCGTTTTTTTTGAGGCTGGGCGGGTCCATTTTAATAGCTATGGCGACTAGCTGTTTTGCCGCATTTACCGCGATATAGGCGGCTGCTTTGTGAAAGACTATCTCGCCCGCCGTGCGCGTACCCTCGGGAAATATTATCAAGCTCTCGCCGCTCTTTAGAGCGTCCGCGCTTTTTTGCAAGAGCTCCTCGTTTGCGGTATTTAAGATATATCCGCATGATTTTATCGCCGGAGCTAAGAAAATATTTTTACCAAGGCTTGCTTTTACCACGCAGTTTGCGCGGCGGATGAGCGCTATCAAAAAGACGACATCTAAAAGCGAGGGGTGGTTTGCGATGATTATCTGCGAGGCGGAGCCAAGCCCCAAAGGAAGGTCAAATTTGGTGCGCTGATAGCCGCAAATTTGCGTAGAAAATATAAAAAATCTCCAAGCCAGACGCACCAGATCGCGGCAAAAATTTCGGATAAATTTAAATTTATAAAGCCCAAGAAGCGCAACCGGAACAAAGATCAAATTTCCAAGCGCGCAGATGAGTCCAAATAGCGCGAAATTCGCCCCTACGATAAAAATTTTAAACCAGTGACGAGGGCTCATAATCCCACCGCCAAGCGGAGTTTTTATCCGCGCTTTGCCAGGAGCATTTTTGCTTCGGATCAAAATTTTGCAGGAATTTAACGAGCAAATTTTCATCCGTCTTGCCGTCCGATTCGCCTTGAGACAGGCTTAAATTTTCGCCCTCGCTAACTAGCAAACAAACCATACAAGAGGGCGCAGACTCGTCAAAATACTCCTGCGAAATGCTCTCGTGATAGGCTAAAACCAGAGCGTTTTTGGCTCCGCTTTTTAGCATCAAATGCGCCTGCAGTAAAGCATACTCTAGGGGCGCGTATGCCGAAACGGCGGAGATTTCGCTGCGATTTTTAAAATTTATCGCTAAAAGCGAGGAAAGTGCGTTGTGAACCGAGAGCGAAAACGAGGTCGGCGAGATGAGCTCGCCGTGAGCTAGCGTATTTTGTAGCTCAAAACAGCGATTTATCTCGCCTTCGTACGAACTAAACACGATAGGCATATCAAGCGGCGCGATGTTTTTGGTTAGATCAAAGGCGCATTTTGCCGCGCGACTAAGCCTGCGCCGCTCAAGCGGGGGCACGTGCGAGACGTCAAGCTCTCTCTCGTATGCCGCCAGCTTCGCGTCCTGCGCGCCGTTAAAAACTACCGCGTCAAAAAAATCGAGTTTAAAATTTAGCCTCATTCGCCCCTCTCGCCGTTATTTCGCGATATCGCCTTTTATCGTTACGCCCGCCATCAAAGCGCCCGCACCGCACTGAAACTGCGTTTTGGAGTCAAAAGGCTGTTTTTTGTAGTAGCCGGTTAAATTTACCACTCTAGTGCCGCCTTCTTGCACCGCGCGCTCCTGGAAGGTCTTTATCGCCGACAAAAATGCCCACTGGCACGCCTCTTTGTCGCTTTTGTTAAAGGCGTTGGTTTTTTTGTTTGCCATTAGGCCGCTTTTGATGATGCCGCCTTTCGTACCAGAGCCGAAGCTTAGCTTGATGTTTGGATTTAGCACCTCTTTTGCCTTTGGCGAGCTTAGCGCCTCCTCGATCGAAAAGCTAAACACGTCGTCGCGCGCGCTCAAATTTAAAGCCAAGGCGCAAACGCACGCTAAAACCAGTAATTTTTTCATTTTTTCTCCTTATTTCAAATTTGCTTTCAACGCCACCGCAGTCGCCATATTTCCGACTACGCATTGAAATTTATCCTTGCTGTCTAGCAGCTTGTCTTTAAAATTTCCTTGTATGTTCACGACACTACTTTTGCCCGCGTTTTTTGCCGCCGTTTGCAGATCGACCAAAACCTTAACGAAAACGTATTCGCAAGACTCCTTATAGTTATCCTCGCGCGGGTCTTTTACCGCGTCGCCGAAACTATCCTCCTCTACCGCGCGGTATTTGTTGCTACGCCTTTGCGATTTTACGGGCTCTAGTTCCTCGTCCGTCTGCTTAGAAAACTGCAAGCTTATATCTTTTAGTAGATATTTCTTTGCAAATTTAGACTCCAGCGCGCTTGCGATATCGTGCTCGTAAAACTCGTCCTTTGCCGCCGAAAAAGAGCAAATCAAAAGCAAAACGGCTAAAATTCGTTTCATATTTTACCTTCAAATTTTAAATTCTTTTAAATATCAGCGAAGTATTTACTCCGCCGAAAGCAAAGTTGTTGCTCATCACAAAGTCCGTATCTATCGCGGTTTGCTCGGTCAGGTAAAAAAGCGGCGCGCAGCTAGGATCGACGCGGGTCAAATTTATCGTAGGGAAAAATCTTTTCTCCCGCATCATCATCACGCTAAATATCGCCTCCAAACCGCCGCAAGCTCCCAGCGTATGACCGAGGTAGCTTTTTAGCGAGCTGATAGCGATCTTATCGCCAAAAAGCTCGTTTGTAGCGATACTCTCGGCGATGTCGCCCTGCTTAGTCGCCGTGGCGTGAGCATTTACGTAGCCGATCTTTCCCGGCGTTAAATTTGCGTCTTTTAAAGCTAAAACCATCGCGCCTTTCATCGTCGCGCTTTGCGGGCGCGTTACGTGCGAGCCGTCGCAGTTTGAGCCAAAGCCCACGACCTCGGCGTAAATTTTAGCTCCGCGTTTTACGGCGCTCTGCTCGCTTTCTAGCAAAAGTATCCCTGCACCCTCGCCCAGCACCAGCCCGTCGCGCTCCTCGTCAAACGGAGTCGGCGAAATTTCAGGCGAGCCGTTTTTCACGCTAGTGGCGTAGAGCATGTCAAACACATATGCCTCGCTCGGGCACAGCTCCTCAGCGCCGCCGGCTAGCATCATGTCGATCTTGCCGCTTTTGATACTCTCGTAGGCGTATCCGATCGCGTGCGAACCGCTCGTACATGCCGATGACGTCGGGATGATGCGCCCTTTTAGCGAGTAAAAAAGCGCGATATTTGCCGCCGTGGTGTGAGGCATCATCTTGATGTATGTATTGGCATTGCACTCGTTTTCGCCGCGCTCGAGCAGTTTTGCCATCGCTAGTATCGACTCGGTGCTGCCCGTAGACGAACCGCACGCGACGCCTAGTCTGCCGTCCTGTACGCTAGGATCGAGGCTTGCGGCGTCTAAATTTTCGCCCCGCATGAGCCCCGCGTCTCTTAGCGCCAGCCCCGCTGCCTCGACGCTATACATCGAGACAGTGCCCAGGCTTCTTAACTGCTTACGGTCCCACGAGCTAGGGCACTCATAGCCCTCTATAGGTGCGGCCAGGCGGGTATTTAGATCGGCGTATCTATCCCACTGCCGCATATATCTCACGGCGTTTTGGCCGAGCTCAAATTTAGCCCTTATCTCCTCCCAGCTCTTGCCAAAGGCGCTCACCATACCCATACCGGTTATAAAAACTCGCATCAGCAAAGTCCTCCGTTTACGCCGATAACCTGCCTCGTTATGTAGGCTGCGCCCTCGCTTAGTAAAAACTCGACTAAAGGCGCGACCTCGTCTGCCCTGCCCGCTCTTTTAGCAGGGATGGACTTTAAGATCTCCTCCATCGGCAAGCCGCCGTTCGTCATATCCGTCTCGATGAGTCCGGGTGCGATGCAGTTTACGGTGATATTTCGCGAGGCAAGCTCGGCGGCTAGGGACTTTGCCGCGCCGATGAGGCCAGCCTTGCTTGCTGCGTAGTTACTCTGACCGCGGTTGCCGATGACGCCCGAGACCGAGCTCATGACGACGATACGAGCGGGCTTTTTGGCGCGTATCATAGGCATTAGGGCAGGCTTTAGGACGTTATAAAAGCTGTTTAAATTCGTATCGATAACGCCGAACCAATCCTCGTCCTCAATGCCGACGAAGGTGTTATCGCGCGTGATACCGGCGTTTAGTACCACTGCGTAATAAGTGCCGTTAGCCTCTATATCGGCCTCGATCGCCGCTCTTGCCGCCTGCGTATCTGCGACGTCAAATTTTAAAGCGCTCAAATTTAACTCGTTTTGTAAATTTAATAGTCGCTCGCTCGCGCTTTTGCCGTGCAGCACGACCTCGTATCCCGCCGCCGCCAACCGCCTAGCTACCGCTTCGCCGATGCCGCGACTCGAGCCCGTTATCAGCACTCTTTTACTCATCTAGTATCCTTTTTACGTATTCCTCGTCCGGGCTTAGCACGTTTAGCGTCGCGCGCGCTCCAAGCTCGCCGTTTACGTAAAGCTCGCAGTCGTAAACGCCAAAACCGCTTGCGTCTTGTATCGAGCAAGCTGCATCTATGACGACCTCGTCTCCAGCCGCTAAAAACGGCTTAAATATCTCAAATTTTCTACTGCCCAGCAAAAAACCCAGGCCAAATTTCATACCTTTTAGCTCGCGCATCTTTGAGTCGTAGATACCCAGCGACTGCGCCATCATCTCGACGGTTTTGTGCATGGCGAATTTGCCGTTTGAAAGAAATTTATTATCCTCTTTTATCACGCTTTTGGTTTTTATGCGACCCTCTTCAAATTTAAGCACCTCGTCAATAAAAACGATTGCCGTACCGTGCGGGAGATAATCTTCTAGGCTCATTTTGCCCTCCCAAACACGATCGCCGCGTTATCGCCGCCAAATGCAAACGACAGCGACATGGCCGAATTTACGACCGCTCTTTGGCCGAATTTTACCAAATTTATCCCCTCTATCTCATCATCGTAAACGCCGTCGTAAACGTGCGGCGGCAGCGCGGCTTCGCCTCTAGCGCAAAGCATGGCGCAAAGCGCGCTCTCGATGGCTCCTGCGGCTCCTAACGTGTGGCCGATCAGAGGTTTAACGGAGCTCGCAAAAACGCTCGGCATGAGCGAATGCACGATCTTTGCCTCGATCTTATCGTTTGCCTGCGTGCCGGTACCGTGTAAATTTATATAATCCACGCCGCTTAAATTTGCTGCCTGCAGCGCCTTTTGCACGCACTGCGTTTGCATCTGTCCGCTAAAATCGGGCTGCGTCATATGAAACGCGTCGCAGTTTGAGTGCTCGCCCGCGATAACGACGTTTGAGATTTCATCCCTGCTTGCCACGAAAAAGGCCGCGCCTTCGCCGATATTTATACCGTCGCGGTTTTTAGAAAATGGATTTGTTTCGCGTGCGCTTAGGATGCCTAGGCTATCAAAGCCGTTGATCGTGAGCGTATTTAGACTGTCTACGCCGCCGCAGATAACGGCGTCGCAGATACCCGACTCCATTAGCCTTTTGGCCGTTATGATAGCCTTAACGCCCGACGTACAGGCTGTCGAGACGGAAAAAGCCACAGAACTAAGCCCGTAAAAATCGGCGATAAATTCGGATGGGTTGGCTAGAGAGTTGCGACTGACGCCAAATTTTGAAGCATCGAAAAAACCGGTCGCAGCAAAATCCTTAAACGTTTCGTAGTTTTCCTCCACGCCACTAGTAGTCGTACCGACGACTGCGCCGACGCGGTTTTTGCCGTATTTTTTGACGGCGTCTCGCACGTCTTTATCTATCTGCAAAAGCGCGCTTAAAACTAGAGCGTTCGTGCGCGTTTGCAGGTGTTTTGGCGTATTTTGGCTAAATTTAGCCAGCTGCGCGCCGACTTTGCCGAGGATAAAGCTTTTATCCGCCCTAAAGCCTTCGCAAACGCTCAAAAATCTCTTTTCACCGCACAAATTTGCAAAATTTTCCTCCGCGTCGGCTCCGGCTGCGCTGATGAGGGCTGGCTTACTAACGTATATCAAGGGCTCTTACCTTAAAATTTTCGTTATTTACTACTATGACGGCCTCTTTTTGATTTGATTTTATGGCGCCTAAAATCTTTACAAAAAGCTCGTTGTAGGCGCTATTTGGCGGTAAAAAGCCGATAGCTTCAAATTCGCCGTTTGGTCTCAAAACCCGCCTAGCCAGCGGAGTACCCATAGAGTTTATCATCGTAAAACAATAGTCCTCTTTTTCGTGCGAAATATAGAGCAAATTTGAGCCGCTTTGGGAAATCACTTCAAACTCACGTTTATCAAAATTTACGATCTGTGGAACGTCAAATTTAGCCTTTGCCGCGCATCCATACAGCACAAATGCCGCCATAAAAACAGATAAAAAATTTAAAACTTTTTTAAACCGCACTCTTTGGTTGCCTTATTAAATTTTGTTTGTTTTAGAATAATGAACAGATTATATCTTTTTAACCTTTAAAAACAATGCTTGACGCAAAATTTGGCGCACAAGATATGTTTTTAACAAAATTTGCTGATTTTTTGTTTATAAATTTACCTGACAAAATTTTAGTTAAAAAAGTGGAAATCTAAATTTGATAGCGATGTTTTGAAAATTTAGATATTTTGATTAAACACATAAACCCGCGCGCAAAGCGCTGGTTTGCATTGCCAGTCATGACGCCATATTGGTATTTTAATATATTACCTTTACGACTACCTAAGAGTAAATAGCGCGTGATGAAATTTTGTTCACTATTGTTTACTAGCATTTGCCAATAGCAATTAGCTACTAATATCTTAAGTTATTTTGATATAGAATTAATTTTGGATTTTGTCGCAGTATGATACCATAGCTTGAACCGATTTGGTTAATTGTAAGATGTTGATGTAATTAGCAAGAGTATTTTGAATAAACCCTTTCTGATCATTTATCAAAAAGGGTTTATTCAGCTTAATTTTGGGTTCAAATTTGAGCCGCAATAACATAGAATTATTCTGATTTTTTCTTTGTAGGTTTTTTAGCTTCGACTTCCTTAACTCCACTTTCTTCAACTTTTTTCTTTGAAGATTTTGCCTTAGTCTTAACGTCATCAATATCTTTTTCTATTTTATCTTCGCCAGATTTTACTTTATTTTTGATGTTTTTAGAAGCCTTTTCTTCTATGTCAGTTTTAGATTTATCCATATCTTTTACAGGCGCAGCTACTTTGTCTTCTACATCTTTTGTTTTTTTAGTGACTTCTTTTTTGCCCTGTTTTACTTTGT
>CALIWP010000022.1 GCA_938046705.1 uncultured Campylobacter sp.
TTGTTTTAAATTTTACTGAAGGAGAAACTATGGAGTTTCTGACAAGTTTGTCTGAGGGCACGCAATTTTTTATTCAACTAATAATCGTGCTTGGTTGTTTGTTCTACGGCGCTAAAAAGGGCGGCATGGCCCTTGGAATTTTAGGCGGCATAGGACTTGTAATTTTGGTATTCGGTTTTAAGCTTCAACCCGGAAAGCCCGCTGTTGACGTTATCCTTACCATCCTGGCCGTCGTCGTAGCGAGTGCGACGCTACAGGCTACGGGCGGACTTGACGTTATGCTTCAGCTTGCCGAGAAGCTTCTTAGAAAGCATCCTAAATTTATATGTATCATCGCTCCTATGGTTGCGTGGACGCTTACGATTTTATGCGGAACGGGACACACCGTCTATACGCTGCTTCCGATTATCTACGACGTAGCGATTAAAAACAATGTCCGCCCGGAGCGCCCGATGGCTGCATCTACGATCTCATCGCAGCTTGCCATCATCGCTAGCCCCGTTTCGGTTGCCGGCGTTTCGATGGTTGCGATCTTGCTAGGTCAAGGCGTGCATATCGAGGGCTTTAGCAGCTATTTGGATCTACTTAAGCTTACCATCCCTTCTACTTTTATCGGAATGCTCGTAATCGGAACGTGGTCGATCTTTAGAGGCAAAGATCTGGATAAAGACCCTGAATTCCAAGAAAAGATCAAAGATCCGGAGCAGAAAAAATATATCTACGGCGAAAGCACTACTCTGCTTGGACAGAAGCTAGCTACCATTAAATGGGTATGTATGTGGATATTTTTAGCCACTATCGCGCTGGTTGCGGTCTTAGGATACTACAAGCAGTTCCGCCCCGCATGGACGAATAACGCACCGGGCAAATCTGTAGAGATCGTAGTGGATAAAAAAGATGTCAAAAATATCACGATCAAAGACGGCCAGGTCGTCTCCACGGTAGATGGCGGCAAGGTAATCTCAAACGTCAAAGAGTCCAAAGCCAAAGACGCTACTAAATTTAACAGCGTCGAAATTTACGACAAAGATAAGAAGCTTACCCAAAGCATCGTTGCTCAGGACGGAAACGTCGTAATCACCGCAGGCGATAAGAGCGAGAGTATCGCAAACGCAAGCATCGTCGTAAAAGATACTATGAAAAAAACCGCAAATTTAAATATGGTTCTTACCATTCAAATTTTCATGCTTCTAGCGGCGTCCATTATGATGATCGCTTCGGGCATAAAAGCGGGCAGCATCGCCAAAAACGAAATTTTCCACAGCGGTATGGTTGCGCTTGTGGCGATCTATGGAATCTCATGGATGGCGGAGACGATGTTTACCGCCCATATCGAGATGCTTAAGGCGTCTTTGGGAGAGGTTGTCAAGGCCTACCCGTGGACTTATATTCTAGTTTCGCTGCTAATCAGCAAATTTCTTAATTCCCAGGCGGCCGCCGTTGCGACCTTTGTTCCGCTCGCCGTTACCATCGGTATCGATCCAGGCCTCATAATCGCATTCGCGCCGGCTTGCTACGGATACTATATCCTACCTACATATCCGAGCGACCTTGCGGCGATCCAGTTCGACCGCTCGGGCACTACGCATATCGGAAGATTCGTCATCAACCACAGCTTTATCTTGCCTGGTTTGATCGGCGTGCTTACGTCGTGCGGCGTGGGCTTTATTTTCGCTCATCTTTACGGCTACTTATAATAGCTATACGCTCGCGAGTTTCATACTCGCGAGCTTTTTAAATTTCAAAATTCTTTAGATTAACGCTCCGCTCCCGCGCAAGGCTAAATCGTTTTAAATAAAATTTACGTTATAATCCCGCCAAATTCCACATAGGAGGCAGATATGCAAATCCCTATCGCATACGGCAAAGACGATCATCTAAATCTAGAGATAAACGAGAAAAATTTGCTCGGCGTTTTCGATCCAAACTCCGTGGCTAAATTTGACGAAACGGCGCTCATCGCAAAGGCTCTGGCAAATCCGATAAATCAAAAAAGCTTCGATGAGTTTATCGCGGGCGATGAAAAGATCGTCATCATCGTAAACGACGGCACGAGACCTACGCCGACGGCAAAAATTTTAAAGCAAATTTACCCAAAAATCCGCGAGAAAAATAAAATTTTCATCATCGCCACGGGCTGCCATAGAGAGGGCACGCAGGAAGAATACGAGATGATCTTCGGTAAAGAAATTTACGCGGAGCTTAACGCCAAAGGCGAAGTTCACGATCACGACTCCAAGCACGACGAGATGGTCTTTTTAGGCGAGTCCAAAAACGGCACGCAGATGTATCTAAACAAAATCGTAGCAGAAGCCAAAAAAGTAATCGTCATAGGCTCGGTCGAGCCGCATTATTTCGCGGGCTACACGGGCGGTAGAAAGGCCTTTTTGCCGGGCACCGCGTCATATGATAGCATCACGCAAAATCACAAGCTAGCCCTAAGCGCCGACGCGCAAGCTCTGCGCCTAGAGGGTAATCCCGTGCACGAGGATATGATCGATGCGATGAAAGTTCTTGCGCATATCGATGTTTTTTCGATCCAGACGGTGCTTGACAGCGAGCACGGCGTGTATTACGCGAGCGCGGGCGATCTAAACAACAGCTTTTACGACTGCGTGAAAAAGGCCGACGAGGTATTTTGCGTAAATATCCCGCGCAAGGTCGATATCGTGATCTCGGTCGCGCCATATCCGATGGACGTCGATCTCTATCAAGCGCAAAAAGCCCTAGATAACGGCAAACTAGCGCTCGCTGAAGGGGGAATTTTAATCATGGTCGCAAAGTGCCGCACCGGCATCGGACCAAAGCCGTTTTTTGACCTGATGGCTTCCGCCGACACCCCCAAAAAGGTGCTCGAAAAGATCAGCGCGGGCTTTAAGCTCGGCTATCACAAGGCCGCTAAGATGGCTGAAATCTCGCTCTGGGCGCAGACCTGGGCGGTGAGTGATCTAAGCGACGAGGAGATGCGAGCCGTGCATCTAAAACCATACCACGACATCCAAAAGGCCGTGGACGACGCGCTCGCGCAAAAGGGCGCGGACGCGAAAATCATCATCCTGCCGTTTGGCTCGATGACGGTGCCTAAGGCGTAAGTTTGGCTAAAATTTTATATTACGACGCGAGCGCGGGCATCAGCGGCGATATGAATTTAGGCGCGCTGGTGGGGCTCGGCGTGGATTTTGACTATCTTTGCGCCGAGCTTGAGAAGTTAAATTTAGCCAGTGAATTTCGTCTGGAGCGCAAAAGCGTGCTAAAAAACGGTGTCGCTGCGACTAAAATCGACGTCGTGCCGCTAAAATCGCAGCCTCACGCCAGAAGCTACGAGGGTATCAGGCAAATTTTAGAGAGTTCAAATTTAAGCCAAAGCTGCAAACAAAGAGCGGGCGCGATATTTCGCACAGTTGCGCAGGCTGAGGCCAAAGTCCACGGCACGGACGTAGATTATGTGCATTTTCACGAGCTCGGCGCGATAGATAGCATCGTCGATATCGCGGGCGCGGCGATCTGTCTTGAATATCTTTTTGAAAATTTAGGCGTCTCGCGCATCGTAAGCTCCAAAATCGAGCTTGGCGGCGGCGTAGCGATCTGCGACCACGGCGCGCTTAGCGTACCTGCGCCCGCCGTTTGCGAAATTTTAAAAGGCGTGCCCGTAAGCCTCGGACGCGCAAATTTCGAGATGACTACGCCCACGGGTGCGGCGATTTTAAAGGCCAGCGCGGATGAGTTTGCAGACAGCGCGAGCTTTAGGATAGAAAAGATCGGCTACGGCGCGGGCAACAAAGATACCGCGGGTTTTGCAAACGTGCTTCGCGCGATGATCTGCGAGGCGGACGAGGATTTATACGAGCGAAATTTAGACGCGCACTCAGGCTATGGCGAGGTTTGCAAGCAAATTTTAATCTCCACGAACATCGACGATATGGATGCCGAGAGCTTTGCACTTGCCTGCGAAATTTTGCGCGAAAACGGCGCGCTGGACGTGTTTAGCAGGTCTATTTTTATGAAAAAGGGGCGCATCGGCTTTGAGCTAAATGCGCTGTGCCGCAAGCAGGACGCGCAAAATTTAAAGGATCTGATATTTACGCACACCACCGCGATCGGCGTTCGCGAGATAGAGGTAGCTAAAACCGAGCTAAAGCGCGAATTTGCGCGGGTGCAGACGAAATTCGGCGAGATAGGGCTTAAAATTTCGCGCGGCAAAGCTTGCGAAACGGGCACTGGCGCGCAGCAAAATTTGAACGTACAGCAGAATTTGGGCGCGAGGCAAAATTTCGCCACTTCAAATTCCGTCCGAGAAATTTTAAAAATCAAGCCGGAATTTGACGACTGCAAGGCCGCGGCGCTCGCGCACGGCACGACGATCGAGCGGGTGCGAAAAGAGGCGCTAGAAATCTATGACGAAACTAGAAAAACTAAAGACTGATCTGCGCAGGCTTGGCGAACTCGCGGTCGCATTTAGCGGCGGCGCGGACAGCTCGCTACTGCTACGCGCGGCGTACGACGCGCTGGGTGAGCGCGCGATCGGTATAACGATCAGATCGCCATATATGTCCTCGCGCGAGATCGCAGAAGCCGTGGAATTTGCACGCACCTACGGCATCCGCCACGAAATTTTAGAACTCGGCGTCACAGAGGAGATCAAAAACAATCCCGAAAACCGCTGCTATCTGTGCAAAAAAGCGGTGTTTTCGCGCCTAATCGAGCGCGCCCGTGAGCTTGGCTTTAGCCGCGTCGCAGACGGCACGAACCGCGATGATCTGGGTGAATACCGCCCCGGGCTCAAAGCAAAAGAGGAGCTGGGCGTGCTCTCGCCGCTGATAAATTTAACCAAACCCGAAATCCGCGAGCTATCGCGCGAGCTAAATTTGCCAACCGCCGAAAAACCAGGCTACGCGTGCTTGCTAACGCGCCTGCCGCACGGACGCAAGATCGATCAGAGCGAGCTAAATTTGATCGAAGCCGCGGAAAATCTACTCATCGCAAGCGGCTACGCAAACGTCCGCGCGCGGTGCGACCGCAAAAATATAAAGCTGCAAATGCCCTTTGCTAGCATGCGGGACTTCCTAAACGACGCGAAATTTAAAAGCGTCGTTAGGCAGCTCGCGATGCTTGGCGCGGCGGAGGTGACGCTTGATCTAAAGGGGCTTAGAGAGGATGTTTTGGCATGAGCGAGGCTGAAATTTTAGAATTTATCGCCAGTATAAAAAATGGCAAGATGAACGAGCAAGATGCGCTAAAGTATCTAAAAAACTACCCATTTAATGACATCGGATGTGCCAAGATCGACACTCAGCGTGCTTTGCGAAATGGTACTGGTGAGGTGATATATGGGGCAAATAAAACAGATGATGAAATTTTGCAAATTGCTAGTGCGATCGGCGAAAAAAATGAAAATATCCTAATCACAAGAACAAATGAGAATGTTTTTGAACGCATACGTGAGATCTTTCCGCAGGCAAATTTTAATGCTCGTGGCAGGGTAATTAGTGTCAAATTTAAAGAACTAGCACCCACAAAAAGCTACATCTCGATAGTCTCTGCCGGAACTGCCGATGGTGCAGTCGTGGAGGAGGCCTATGAGACGGCAAAATTCTTGGGCAACGATGTGAGAAAATTTACCGATGTTGGCGTGGCAGGACTACATAGGCTGATAGCAAAGCTCGATGAGATACGTGGTGCAAAGGTCGTCATCGCCGTTGCTGGCATGGAGGGCGCACTTGCTAGCGTGTTAGCAGGCCTTGTGAGTGTGCCTGTGATCGCAGTGCCTACCAGCGTGGGATATGAGGCAAATTTTGGAGGACTAGCGGCACTGCTAGCTATGCTAAATAGC
>CALIWP010000023.1 GCA_938046705.1 uncultured Campylobacter sp.
TTTGTAAAATTTTAAGAGCCAGTGCGCCGCGAAATTGAGCGAGCTTTAAAACAGACTGCGGATTATAGGCATAAAACATCGATTCTATCACGACCTCATCAATCTTATGAGCGCTAAAAATTTGATCGATCGCCTCGCTCATCTGCGTCATTTGAAATTGCACGTTTTCGGCCTTCATTTTCACAAGTCCCGCCTCGATAAGAGCGATCTTATTCACATCTTTTTCTAAAATAGCATAGCCTAAATTTCTAGTTCCCGGATCAATTCCTAAAATTTTCATAATCCTCTTTCACGCTTATTCACAGTTTAATCACCGGTGAATAAACTTAAATTTACCGCAAATTTAGCGAAATTTAGCTAAAATCTTAATCTAATTTGTAAGGGAATTTTATGGCGACGTCGCAAGCACAAGAAATTTTATCGAATTTAGAGAAGGAAATTTTACCTACCGAATACTCTAGATACATTAAAAATTTAAAATTTAACGATAAAAACTCGACACCAGGGTTTTTCATCTACAACGCAACTAACGAGTTTATCGCTAAATACGCTCAGACAAAATACGGCACTAAGATAAAAGAGCTTATCAAAAAACAGTTTGGACTCAACGACGTAATCGTCAAAATTACCTCAAAAGCTAAAATTTCACCGAAAGAAAAGGTAAAAATCATCTCGGAAAAGCCAAAGAGCACGATTCTAAGCGAAAATTATAATTTTGAAAATTTTATCATCGGCGATTCAAATAAATTTGCCTTCGAGTGTTCGGTATCCGTCGCGAAAGAGCCAGGAATTCGCTTTAATCCGCTCTTTATCTACGGACCTAGCGGGCTTGGAAAAACTCACCTGCTTCAATCGATCGGAAATTACTGCATCAAAAAGGGAAAGACCGTCATTTGCGTTACCAGTGAGCAATTTGCTAATGATTTTGTCTTTAACCTCAAAAACAATTCGATCGATAAATTTAAACAAAAATACCGCAATTGCGACGTTTTGCTCATCGACGACATTCAGTTTTTAATCGGACGCGATAAAGCCCAGGAGGAGCTTTTTTATACATTTAACGAGCTGAAAGACAAAAACTGCCAAATCGTGCTAACCAACGACCTACCACCAAAATTCCTAAAAGGCTTTGAAAGTCGTCTTACAACACGATTTGAAAGCGGCATAATAGCAAACATCACTCCGCCAAATCTAGAAACTAAAATCGCTATTATCAATAAAAAGAGTGAAGAGAATCGCGTTAGAATTCCACACGACGTCGTAGAATATATCGCTGCAAATATGGGCGATAATATCCGTGAGATCGAAGGCGCGATTAATAAACTAAATGCCTA
>CALIWP010000024.1 GCA_938046705.1 uncultured Campylobacter sp.
ACTCCTCGATACCGCATTTTTTAGCAAAACTCAGCGCAGCCGGCGTCCAGGCGCCGTCTTTTTGTGCGACTTGCCTGGGCGCACCGATAAACTCGCTAAATCCGTCCTCCTGACACACCGCAAATTTCGGGTGGTAAAACGCGATCCTGCGCGGCGTGTAGTAAAACTCACACTCGCTATCTAGGCCGTTTTGCGCTAGCGTCTCGCGCCATTTTGCTGCGACATTGCCGCACTCTTTTAAAAACGGGATCGCCGGCAGCTCCTCGACGCCGATCTCCACGATCAGTTCTTTTGTTTCGCTCATTTTTTATCCTTTTTTAAATTTTGTCTTCTTTTGCTTCTCTCAAGCGTCTGCGTGACGAATCCGCGCATCAAAAATATCACGAAAAGCACGAATGCGCCCAGTACCAATGCGTCAATTATCTTCATTTTCTATCCAAATTTGAGGTTCGTTTTTGTAGCTCACGACGCGAACGGACGTAAAAATCGCCTCTTTTTTGTTGCGCGGTTTGCCCTTAGCGCCGTAAATTTTGATATCTCCGTACGGCGTATAGAGTCTGCCGTTTCGCACTTCGCCGCTAATACGATCAAATACGTCGCCCGGGCGCGCTTGTTTTAGGCTTTTAGCTTCCAGCATTTGCTCACGCGGATCTTGCGTTTCGTCATAAATTTTTACCGCATAATGCGAGCTGATCTCAAGATTTCCCTTAAACTCGTCTAGGCGGTTTACCGCTACGTCCATGACCTGGCCGGGCTTTGCGTCGTTTTTTGGCTCGTATACGTAGATACCGCGCTTATCTTGCGCTAGCGTAAAGCCCTTTTTGTCCTTCTGCACGACCGTGGCGCGTTTTAGCAAAACGGGCAAATTTGACTTTTTTGATAGCTCGCCGACCCGCGCTTCGGCGATATTTTGCAGCGTATTTTTAGCATTTTTATCAAAATTTAGCCTAAAAACCAGCGCAAAGTGATCCGAAATTTGCGCCCCGTCTCGCTCAACCTTAAAGCTATTTAAAACATAGTTTTGACTAAGCGCGTCCTTTGAGAGCAGGACGTGATCGAGTGCGTTTAGGCTCGTGTGTGAGTAGCGCTCGTGCTTTGGCAAAAATGCCCAAAGATTGGCTAAATTTTTACTAGTTTCAAAATCGCCCAGCAGCTCTTTATCTCCGTAAGGCGCGTTAAAATCGCCCAAAACCACGACCTTTTGGGTATCCGCTAAGGCTGATTTTAGAGTGATAAATGCAGTTTTTCGCTGCTTTAGAGGATTTTTTCTCGCAGGAAAATGCAAATTTAAAAGGCTAAATTTTTGCCCGTTTACTTCAAAATCAAGCTTTAAAATGTCTCTTGTTTTTACGTTTGGCACGCTAAAAATCTGCGTTTTTTCAGGCTTTATGCGAGAGAGCACGAGCGCCTGTACCGCAGGCGATTCGTCTTTTAATAAAAAATACACGCGCTCGTCGTCCGCCGTGTTGAGGTAGTCAAAAGGTTTTCCGCCCGAAAGCGAAACCGCCTTTTGCAGCATCGATTCGGCCTTTTCGGCACCGTACGCTTTTTCGAGTATTTCCCGCGCGATGTCCGCACCTCCGCTCTGCCGCGCCTGTTTTAACAAGCCTTCGAATTCGGAAAGTATTTCGGACGCTTCTTTCGGATCGACGCTCCTGATCGATGCGATTTCGGGAATGATTTTTTCAGTCTGCTCTTCGGTCAAGTGCCGCATGACTTTTGCAGCTTCATCGACGCCGATTATTAAAAGAAATTTTGCAACGCGGCGGTAAACGCTGTCGCCGGATGAGCTTTCCGGTATTTTTAATAAGCCGCCTTTTTTCAACGTGTCCGCCGCACGGGAAA
>CALIWP010000025.1 GCA_938046705.1 uncultured Campylobacter sp.
CGAGCCGCGCCGCTTTTTCTTTTAGCTGAGCAAACTCCTCGTCGATGCACTGTTTTTTGACGTTGTGTCGCACCTGCCAGGAGCCCGTACCCGCGTCGTACTCAGCGATGAAATTTGACCCGTCGTGCCGTCCGGCGCCCATTTTATCGCATACGATCACGTTTTCAAACTCCAGCCCCTTTGACTTATGCACGGTCATGATTTTCACGCCCTCGCCGCTTTTTGCGCTCGCTTTTGCCTCAAATCTATCAAGATTATAGATAAACTCGGTCAAATTTGAATACGGCTGCGCCAGTTCAAGCAGCCGCAAAACGTCCGCGTCGCTCATATCTACGCCGAGCCTGCCCGCTAGATAGTGCAAGCTCTCAAGCGCCGATTTTTGCGGATTTACGCTTAACTTTACGGCGTTTACGTCCAGGATCGCCTCGGTATTTAGCTTGTAAATTCGCTCGCCGAATAGGCAAAATTTAGCGTACTCCACTACTGCGCGCGCGTTTTTGCTCGCTAGTAGCGGCATCACGCCCTCGCTCACGCTTTTTACTCCCGCCTCGCTCAGCAAATTTGAGATTTTATTTATATCGTCGTTTTTCCAGCAAAGCACGGTGATATCGTCCTCGCGGACACCTTTTCCAAGCAGAAATTTAACCTGCTGTGTCGCTTCTGCCGCCACGTCATCGCCGCTGCTTACCCGCACGAATCCAAGATCGTCCGCCTCCGCCTCAAAATACGGCATCTCGCCCACCAAATTTACCCGCTCGCCCTCTTTTTCGGGCGTTCTTTGCGGTTTAAAATTTTCGATCTTGCCCGCAAATACGGCGTTCATAAATCTAACCAGCGCCTTTTTGCTACGGTAGTTTACCTCCAAATTTTGCGCTTTGATCTGCGGAAAATCTCGCATCAGTTTGCCGAAAAGCTCCTTTTTGCCTCCGCGAAAACGGTAAATGCTCTGCTTTACGTCGCCGACGTAAAAAAAGCTGCCAAGCCCGTTTTGTCCGTATCCGGCGACGATCTCCTCGATGAGCGGACGCATGATCTCGTACTGCGCGACGTTGGTGTCTTGAAACTCGTCGATGAGCAGGTGATTTATACGTCCGTCGAGCCTAAAATAAAGCATCTGCGCGTCCGTCTCGCCGCCTCGCAAAAGCTCGTAAACCAGGCGCGTCACGTCGCTAAAGGCGAGCGAATTTAGTCTTTTGTTTAGCGAGATTTTGCACTCTTTGTAGATTTTTAAAAATCTAGCCAGCTCCGCGATTTTATACTCCTCCAGCGCGTCAAAATAGCGCTTTAACCGCGCTTTTAGCGTAAAAAACATCCCGTCGAGCTCCGGCGTATAAATTTTAGAAAACGTACGATAATCAAGGCTCACGCGCGACATAAACGAGCGAGCTAAAATTTCGCTTGGAGTCCCTTCTTTTACGGCACTTTGCGCATCTTTGCCGCCGCCTCTAGCTAGGACGTATTCGCGCATATTTTTTAGCGCTTCTTCTACGCCGCTTTCGTTTGGAAACGCCGCATTTTCGCTGCTTTTTAGCTCGCCGAAATTTTCGTAAAACATCTCCAAACTCTCAAAAAAGCTACCCTGACTACGCTCGGCCGTCGCTATCAAATTTGCAAGCGCTTTTAGTAGCCGCATATCCTTGCTCACGCTGGCGACAAACTCGCCCCGCTGTAGCTCGTTTAAATTTTCGCTCACTTCAAAATCCGCGCTCAGCCCCAAATTTAAGCAAAAGCTGCGCAAGATGCCGACGAAAAACGAGTCAAACGTGCCGATTTTTAGATCGCTTTCTAAAAAATGAGTCGCCCGCGCGTCGCGCATGGCTAAAATCTTATCCCTGCCCGCGCCCAAAATTTGCTCTAGCTCGGCTAGCTCCGCGCCCTTTTCCTCGAGCCGCAAAAAGGTCTGCACGATGCGCTCTTTCATCTCATTAGCGGCCTTTTTGGTAAAGGTCAGCGCCGTGATCTCGCGCGCGTCGGCGCCTGATAGCAAAATCGCAATAAAACGCACGCTAAGCGCAAACGTCTTGCCGCTGCCCGCACTCGCCTCGAGAGCCAAAAACGGCTTCATAGCTCGCCTTTCACTAAAATTTTATAGTCTTCGTATTCGCTCATCGCGCCCTTGGCCTCCCCGAAATTTATCGGCGTATTATTGATGGATTTTAGCTGTTCGATCGCCTCTGCAAGCGCCTCCGTGCTAGCTTCGCCCGCCACCAAGTTCATATTATCTTTAAGATCGTAAAAGTACCCCTCGCAAGGCCTACCCACGAGCGCCTCGTAAAACGGCAGTTGCAGCGATTTGGCGTCAAATTTGCCGCTTTTGTAATCAATCACCGCTAGCTCATCGCCGCGCCCATCTATGCGGTCGATTTTACCCGTTATACGCACGCCCGCAAAGACGCTATCAAGCTCTTTTTCAAGTCCCTGCACGCGCCATCCAGCCTCATATCTGGCGTCTTCTACGGCCTTAAATTTCTGCATCTTTATCATCGTTATCTCGCGCTCTAGCGGCGGCGTGCTTAGCTCTCTTAGCACCGTTTCAAATTTAGCGAGGTCAAACCTCTCAAATTTAGAATAATACTCAAAAAGCGCCCTATGCAGCGAGTTACCGAAGTCCGCTGCAGACGCCGTTTGCGGCATCACGGGCGGCTTTACGTTTAAAATATATCTGTAATAATACCGCCGCGGGCACTGCAAATAGGTATTTAGCCTGCTAAAAGAGAGCGGAATAGCGAAAAAATCGTGCTTGACGATGATATCCTGCTCGAAAATTTTAGGCTTTGCGGGCGTTTTTCGCGTGAAATTTATCAAATTTACGGTTTGACGGTTTTGGCTCGGCGTTTCGTTTTGCGTGGCGTTTTCGTCAAATTTACTAACTAAATTTGCTCCAGA
This sequence comes from uncultured Campylobacter sp., assembly GCA_938046705.1. Next base: position 2,887 of record CALIWP010000025.1, read on the forward strand.
ATTTAGCTTGTCCTCCGCGTCAAATTCAAACAAACTCCGCTCTTTAGCGATTTTTGTTTGTTTAGGTTTAGCCTCGTTCTTTTCGTCAAGATGCGGGTTCGTCTCGGCCTCAAGTTTTTGCTCGTCCGCAAATTCGCCGTTAAACAGCGCCGCATAGCTCTCGTCGCCGTATCTCGCGTCCTCCACGGCGTTAAATTCGCCGAGAAATCTCGACGCGATTTTCTCCTCGTTTGCCGCGTAGCATATCGCCGCTTTTTTCGCGCCGCCGATTAGGCTCTCGTAGTAAAATCTCTGCAAATTTTCGCGGTCCACGTAGCCGATGAGGCCCGCTTTTTGGCGCACGCGCGAGCTTAAAAACATCTCGTTTACGCTGCGCTTTGGTACCAAATCGTCGTTAAAATCAAGCACTATGACGCCATCAAATTTTAACCCGCGACTCTCCAAAACGCCCATGACGCCGATCTTGCCGCCACCTACGTGGTCAAGCCTAAGCCTGGCTAGCTTTATCAAAAATATCTCGCAAATTTGACGTAGCGTAAAGCTAAAATACCGCGCCAAACTCTGAGCGTAAAATAGCTCCTCGCGAGTTTTTTGCGCGGCGGCGTGGTCGCCCTCAAGCGCCAAAATCTCCTCCATCAGAGCCCTAAAATCCTCAAACGAGCAAGGCGCCTCAAAGCCGTTTTTAAATTTCTCAAACAGCTCGCCGCTAACGCCAAATTCATGCAGATTAAACTCGAATTCGTTAAAATTCTGGTAGTTATCTTCGCTCAAATTTACGCGGATTTTGTCGTTTATCGCGGTTACCATGCACTTTAAAATTTGAAAAAACCGCGTGCGGGTAAAGCTCTCGCCCATCGCGAAGTTAAACATCTTGCCGCGGTCGTGCAGGCGCAAGATCTCGGCAAAGCTCTCGTCAGGCAAGATAACGGCGATGTTTTCGGGTTTGATGCCCTCAGCCGTAAACTCGCTAGCCTTTGCCATCGCGTAGGCCGCCTGCAGGCTTCTAGCGCTAAAGCTTCTTTTTAAAACGAGCGGATTTTTGCGCACGGCGCCCGTTTTTCTTAGCTCGCGCGAGCTCAAATTTAGCTCAAATTCGCAGTAAAGGCTAAACTCGCTCGCCTCAATGCCAGAAATTTCAGCCAGTTTTGAGATTAGTTTTTTGTTAAATTTACTGGTTTGAAAGATGATTTTTAGCGTCGTTAGCTTTGCGATCTCGCTAAACAGCTCCCACTCAAATTCGCTCAAAAAGCCGTCTACTTCGAGATTTATCTCGCGAAATTCTTTGACAAATCCGCCGTTTAGCTCGTAAATCTCAGGCAGTGCGATGCCGTCGTATAGATTTTCGGCCGCGAGCAGCTCCTTATATCGCGCAAGCACCGCCTCAAGGATACCCAGATGCTCCTCGTAATCGGCGTAAATATCGCTAAATTTCAGATCCGCCACGCTCTTTTTGCTGATGGAAAGCTCCTTAAAAAAGCTAAAAAGATAGTCGTTGTTTTTCAAAAACGCAAAAAACTCGGACGGGATACGTAGCCGCTCGGAGGCCTCCCTCACGCTCGCGCAGGCTCGCTGCATCAGCACCAGCGCGTACGCCTCGTCCGCCTCAAAGCGCCCCGGCACCAGCACGGCCTTTTGCTCAAACTGCGCTATCGTCATGGACTTTGGCACGAGTTCGTTTTGAAATTTCGCGTTAAATTCGCGGATCTTTCGCGAGTTGGTAAAGATGTAAAGTTTGTCTAAATTTTGCATAGAAGCTCTTTGTTTTTTGGCGAAATGATAGCCCAGAGCGGCTGAAAATCAAAGAAAACTAGCGTGCCTCGAAGCTAAATTTATAAAAGCCCGTGTCGTTTGCGTCGGATATTTTTAGCAAAATTTGCCATCTGCCTTTTTTTGGGAGCGTCACGGGCTGCGTTTTTAAAATTTGCCCGTCAAATTTGGCGTCTAAATTTTGATTTTGCTCGTTCGTCGCGGGTCTGGTTAGTAAAATCTCGTGAGTAAAATTTGGCGCTACCGAGCCGTTTTTGGGTTCGACCGCGATCTTAAAATATCCGTTTAGTCTGTCAAATTCGGGCTCAAATTTAAGAGCGTACTTGTCGTCAAATCTACGCTGGCTAGCCTCGATCTCGTTTATATTTTCATCGACGTTTTGGTAGCGCTCGAAGTAAAACTCGTCCATCTCCACGGGGTTTTTCACGGCCAGAATGATGGTCGCTACGCAGGAGGCGACTATCAAAATAAGCGAGATAACGATAGCGTGAGGCCAGTAGTTTTTAGCCATTTTTCCTCCTAAATTTTCTAAACGCGGCGACGCAAATAACCAGAGCGATAGAGCCGTAGATAAAAATCCTAAACACATCAAGCGTGCGGCGATTTTGGCTACCAATAGCGTTTTGCAGGCTCACACCCTTGCTTGCCGCGATCTGCTCGGCGAGATCGGCGTAGCCGTTTAGCACTGCGGCGTTAAAGATATCTTTGCCGTTTTTGGACGCTAAGATCGGTAAAATCGAGCCTGAGCTTGGATATGGGCTTAAAATTTTCTCTTTATCAAAAAGCTTAAGCGTCTGGGGGTCGGCAAAAATTTCCACCTTGTGTTCAGCCTTAGCAAGCATCAAAAGCGCGTAAGGCGGAATCAAATTTAGCTGAGCGGCCGCTTCTTTTAGCGTTTTGCTATCCAAGTTCTCGTAAATAGCCACTCCCGCAAACACGCCGCTTTTACTCGCTAGCTCCTCGCCCAAAACCGCGATTTTCTCGCTCACGGCGGGGCTTAGGATGTTTTGATTTACCAAAACTATCTCGCGGGGCAAATTTGAGCCCTGCAAAGTCGCCGCGCCGTAAAAAAGAAAAAGCAAAAAGATAAAAAATGCGCGGGTCAAATTTACAAATTTGAGCACAGAGAAGCGGCGAAATGCAGTCAAATTTAAATTTAGAAAGCTCCTTGTAAATTTAACGCTCCGAAAAAAAGCGAGCGTGGTCAAATTTGAGCTAGTATAATTTATAAACTTCATCGGCCAAGTCGCGCATTTTCACGCAAAAAATAAAGCGTGCCGCTAGGATTTAAGCGCAAAATTTGAAAAAGAGCGGCAAGGTCTGCGCTCTTTGATTTATCAAATTTCATCCTACAAAAAGGTGATTTGGCGTTAGCACCGCCCACGCCGTAAATGCCGCTGCCGCAATGAGTCCGGCGACGATAATTTTTTCCAAAATCGCTTGCATATTTACTCCTTCACGCGCACTTGCTTGGCGTTATCCGCGCTTTTCATCTTTAGCTCGGAGGCGTTTAGCGTGTATGGCTTTTGCGCGACTTCTTGCTGGAGCTTGATCGCGTAGTACGTGAGCGTCGCTAGGATCGCTAGTAGCAGCCCGGTCGCGATGAGTAGCCCCGTCACGCCGTGGAGGCCGAAAACGTTTCGATTCGTGTTTTCCATTTATTCTCCTTTAGAAAGCGAGATGACGTACTCGCCGACGGCTTTTTGCTGTAAAGAGTTTAATCTGCCGTCGCTAAATTTAGGCATTGTACCGATAGCGCCCTTTTTACCGCGTTGTAATACGTCCTCGACAAAGGACGCCGTGCCGTATTTAGATAGATCAGGAGAGTTGCCCTCCATGCCTTTGCCGTCCTCGCCGTGGCACGCCGCGCAGGTCGCAAATAGCTCCTTGCCCGTTTCTACCAAATTTTCGTTTTTGGTCTTTTTTATACCGGAAATTTCCTTAGCGATGTAGGCCGCGATCGCCTTTGCGCCCTCCTCGTCAGCCATACCGGCGGGCATCTCGCCCATCGGATACTCTAGGCCTTTTGAACCGTTTATTATCGTATCATATATCCCCTCTTCGCTGCCCCACTTGGAAAGGTCTGCGGCCTTGCCGTTTATGCCGTCGCCCGTTATACCGTGACAGACCGAGCACTGCACCAAAAACACGCTCTCGCCCATCGCGTGAAGCGTCTTGGTGTCGGGATTTGCGAAGCTTTTTTCAAATTTAGCATTCGCGGCGGCGACTTCCTCGTTGTATTCGCCGATCTGCGAGTAGGAGTTTAGCGGATAGCCTGCGAGCATATACCACAAAGCCCAAACGATAACCAACACGTAAACGACCGCCCAGCCCAGCGGCAGAGGGTTTTTATACTCGCCTATGCCGTCCCAGCTATGCTCGCTGAGCTCTCCGCCCTCTTTGGCGACTTTCATCTGCCTTACGTATTTGCCCGCCACGAACGCCGTTAGCGCGACGATAGCGACTGCGCCGACGAGAGCAAGTAAATTTACGTCGTCTCCCAAGTTAAACCATTGCATTATTTTTCCTTTTTAGCGTTTTGCTCTATGGACGCAGACTCTAAAATTTCCTCGTCTATGCCGTCTTTTAGGGCAAGATCGGAGTATCTTTCGTAGTCTCGCCTGCCGCTCTTTTCGGATCTATATAGATGAAAATAGTATCCGTAAAGAAGCGCGGCGCACACGGCTAGAAAGATAAAAGCTCCGTAACCTTGGAGCTCTCTTAGAGTTTGCGCATCCATAAATTCGCCTATTTTAAGCTATTTAGATAGGCGATGAGCGCCACTATCTCGCGGATCTCTCCGCGCTCAAAGGCCTTTTTGACCTCTTCATCTTTCATCTCTTCAACTATAGCGGCGGCTTCTTCTTTGGCGGCTGCTTGTGCCTGCTCGTAGGTGCCGAGTTTTGGCATGCCCTCTACGTCGTACGGTACGCCAAATACCTTTTTCGTCGTTACCGCTTCGCCGTATGCCGTCTCGATGTCGGCGTTGTTGCTAAAGTGATGCTTATAAGCAGGCATTATAGAACCGGGCACCACGGAGGTCGGCTCTTTCATGTGATTTTCGTGCCAGTCGGTGGTGCGGTAGTTACCCACGCGCCAAAGATCCGGGCCGGTTCTCTTTGATCCCCAAAGATGCGGACGATCAAACGCATACTCGCCGCTAAGCGAATACATGCCGTATCTATCGGTCTCTGCCTTAAAAGGGCGAATTTGCTGCGTATGGCAGGCGTTACAGCTATCTTTCATATATACGTGTTTGCCCGCAAGCTGTAAAACCGTCGGCGGCTTGGTTCCCTCTAGCGGCCTAGCTCTGTTGGCAAAATCAGGCAAAATCTCGATCACGCCCGCATAGGCGATAAATATAAAAACCATAACCGCGAAAAAGAAGGGATTTTTCTCTAACCAACTAAACATTAGCAACCTCCTTTACGCCCGCAGGACTTGCGCTTAGCGGCTCTTTTTCGAGCGCTTTGGCGCCAAAACTCTTGTAGATGTTATAAACAAAGATGAAAAATCCTAGCAGATAAAGTAGTCCGCCAACGGCTCTGATCCAGTAGTACGGCACGATGTTTATCACCGTATCGATAAATGAATAGGCTAAATTTCCGTATTCGTCGGTCGCGCGCCACATCATACCCTGCGTGATGCCCGCGATCCACATCGATGAAAAATAAAGCACGATGCCGATAGTCTGTATCCAAAACTGAGTTTCCATCAAGGATTTCGAGTAAATTTCGCGTTTAAACACGCGCGGCGTCATGTGATAAAGCGCCGCCATCGTCATAAATCCGACCCAGCCTAGCGTACCGTCGTGCACGTGGCCCGGCACCCAGTCGGTAAAGTGCGCGAGGGCGTTTACGGACTTGATCGCTAAAATCGGCCCCTCAAGGGTAGAAAACATATAAAACGTCGAGCCTAAAATCATAAATTTGATAAGAGGATTTTCTCTAAGCTGCTGCCACTCGCCGCGCATCGTTAGAAGCATATTTATAGCTGAACCCCAAGACGGCAGTATCAAAACCACCGAAAACACCGAGCCCATCGTCTGCATCCAGTCAGGCACCGCAGAGTAGATCAGATGGTGTCCGCCCGCCCACAGATAAAGGAACATCAGGCTCCAAAACGAGAAAATCGAAAGTTTGTAAGAAAATATCGGCTGACCGCTCTCTTTTGGGAGAAAGTAGTAAATTTGAGCGATTATCGGCACGGTAAATACAAACGCCACGGCGTTATGCCCGTACCACCACTGCACTAGCGCGTCGTTGGCTCCGGCGTACATCGAGACCGAGTGCCACCAGTTGCCGTAGCCCGAAACTAGCTTGGTCGGTACGGCCATGTTGTTAAACAGATAAAGCATCGCGATACCTAAAAACGTCGCGATAAAATACCAAACCGAGATATAAAGCGTCCTCTCGCGGCGAATACCGATGAGGCCAAATATACTAACGCCCCAAAGCACCCAAAGCACGACCACGCCGATATCTAGCGGCCACTCTAGCTCTGCGTACTCTTTGGACGTGCTAACGCCAGCAAAGAGGCTAAACACGCCACCTGCCATAACTAGCATATATATCCAAAAGTGCAGTTTGCCAACCGTCATCAAAAACGGTGACTCGCCCATCGAGACCTTTAAAACCCTTTGTCCGATGTAGTACCACGTCGCAAATACGCCAGAGAGCATAAATCCAAATATCACGCCCGCCGTGTGTAGCGGTCTTAGGCGGCTAAAGGTGCCGTATTCGCCCGCGAGATAGTTTAGATCGGGATATGCCATCTGAAAGGCTATCAGCACGCCTATACCCATGCCGACTATCCCAAACAGTATCGTCGCGAACATAAAATACTTGGCGACCGTGTAGTCGTAGCTTAGCGCCCTGTCTAGTCGCATCGATATCCTCCTTTGTTTATTTTATTACGAAAATGTTATTTTACTAAAATTTAAGCTCAAAATCGCTTAATCGTTTTAAATTTACGCTACTTTAAATTTTACTTTTTTAGCTCTATTTTATAGCCTAGACCGGGCGAGTTCTTGATGAGACCGGCGCCCACTTTATCGCGTATTCGCTTGATAAATGTTCTAACGGCGGGATCGTTTACCTTTTCGCCAAACCACACCACGTTTCTGATCTCCTCGGTTAAAACAAGCGTGCCGATACGTTTAACTAAAAGCGAGATAAAGGCCAGCTCTTTTTTGGTTAGCGCGATCTCGACGCCGTTTTTTACGAGCACTTTTTTGGTTTGGTTAAACGAATATCCGCCCGAAATCTCGATGATATCGGCGCCTATGATTTTAGTTTTTACGATCTGCTCTAGCAGGGCGAAAAGCTCGTCCATGTCGATAGGCTTAATTACGTATTTATCGATACCCACGTCGATAGCTTTTAACAGCTTTTCCTTTTCGCTATACGCGCTTAGGATCACTACGGGCGTGTTTTTTGAGAACTCTTTTATCTGCCTTGACATCTCAAGTCCGTCCATGATAGGCATCATGATATCGGCTATCACGATATCGGGGCTAAATTTTTTAAATTTCTTAAGACCTTCGTCGCCGTTTGAGGCCGAGATGACCTTTTGAAATACGCCGCCAAAAACCTCTTGCATCGACTCCCTTATGCCATCCTCGTCCTCGACTAGCAGTAGCGTTAGCTCTTTAAATTTTTTCATTTTTCATCCTTTAACGGCAGCTTTATCTCAAATTCCGCTCCAAATTTTACGTTTTTAGCGCCGGCGCTTCCGCCGTGATTTTTGGCTATGCTTTTTAGCATATATAGGCCGATACCGGTGCCTGCGCTCGGGTGCTTAGTGGTGAAATACGGCTCAAAAATCTTGTCCATTATCTCGTCTTTTATACCGCCGGCGTTATCCGTTACTCTTATGATAGCAAATTTATCCTTTGTTTCTAACGTTAGCGTTACTTTTTTATCGTCTTTTTTATTTGCCAGCGCATCTTTGGCATTAGAAAGCAGGATAATCACGGCCTGACAAAGCTGCGACTCAAAGCCGTAAATTTGACCTTCGCTTTTTAGCTCCAAATTTACGTCTATGCCCTCTTTTTCGTAGGTTCCTTGCACCATCTTTAGTGCGTTTTCTACCGCGGACGAGGGCAAGAAAAGCTCCCTCTCGCGCTCGACGCTAAAAAAGTTTCTAAAATCCTCGATCGTTTGCGACATGCCCTTTATCACGCGTTTTGCGTGCTCGTAGCCGGCTTCAAATTTCTCGTTTGACTTCACGCTCTCTTTTAGTTTAAAAAGCGTGATACTAAGCTCGTTTAGCGGTTGGCGCCACTGGTGAGCGATGTTTGCGATCATCTCGCCCATCGAGGCTAGACGCGACTGCAAAAAGAGCATTTTGGTTTTTTCCTCGTTTTTCTTGATCTCGGCCTTTACCAAATTTTCTAGATTTTGGTTTAAATTTACGAGCTCGGCCGTCTGCTCGGCGACTCTGTTTTCGAGATTTTCGTTTAAATTTAACAGCTCTTTTTTCGTCTTTTCAAGCTCGTTGTTTAGGTTTATCACGTCCGTCACGTCATACCTGATCGCAAGAAACTCCTCGATCTGCCCGCTTAAATTTAAAATCGGTATGATAGTCGTGTTTAGATAGACGTCGCGGCCGTCTTTGGTGCGGTTTCTTATCGTGCCTTTGTGCACTTTTTTGGCCAAAATCGTCTCCCAAAGCCGCGCGTAAACTTCCTTTGGCACCTCGGAATGGCGCACGATGTTATGATTTGCGCCGATTAGCTCCTCGCGCGTAAAGCCCGACATCTTACAAAACTCGTCGTTTACGAAGGTGATAGTGCCGTTGGTGTCGGTCTTTGAGACAATGTTGCTAGCCTCGATAGCCTCTTGATACTGTCTAAATCTTTCTTTGATCTTATCCATTGCCCGCCGTAAATCCTATAAAAGCCAGGTAAATTCCGTAAATTATTATCGCCGCGCCGCTTAAATTTAGCGCATGTTTTTTAAATTTTTCGCTCGCGGCCTTTAAAATCAGTGCGTAAAAACTCATCGCAAAAAAGCTAACCGCTCCAAACGTAGCCGCGATGGCTGCGCCCTTTGCCCCGCTGCCGCTAGCTACTGCTAAAGCTAAAAAATAATAAACCACTCCGCACGGCAGCAGCCCGTTTAAAAACCCGAGCGTCAAAAACCCGAGCACGCTATTTTTAGAGATTGCGGCTTTCATTTTTTCGTTTAAAATTTTGGATAAAAATGCGTTTTTCTCGATGAAATTTAACATCGCTCCGCGTCTAATGAGTGCGACGCCCAAAACCGCCATAAAAACGCCGATAGCAAAAAATAGGTAGCCTCGCGCCGCAAGAGATAGCGTAAATACGCCGCCAAACGACCCGAAAATAAAGCCAAGTAGCATATAAGCGCAAATTCTAGCCAGGTTATATCCCGCTATCATCGCCGCGCTAAAAATTTTACCTTTGCCGCTCAAAAACCGCGCGAGCAATATAGCAAAACCGCCACACATGCCTACGCAGTGGCCTACCGAGCTAAGCGCCGCGACGCTCAATACCCCAACAAACTCCGCGCCGCTCATCAAATTTGACCGATAAATTTCATTTGTAAATTTTAGCCACGCAGGGGCTAAATTCGGCCCGCAAATTTAGCCCTAAATTTAGCTCAAATTTGACCGCGACTAGCAACTATAAAATTTCTAAAAATTGTTTAAAGATATATTTGCTCTCGCTCGGCCCGCCGCTAGCCTCGGGGTGATGCTGCACAGAAAATACGGGATAATCCCTATATCTCACGCCCTCGATCGTGCCGTCGAAAAGATTTCTATGCGTGATCTCGGCAACCTGCGAGATCTCCTCTGGAACGTTATAGTTGTGATTTTGTGCCGTTATCTCGACTGCTTTGGTTTGCAAATTTAAAACCGGGTGATTTGCGCCGTGCTGACCGAATTTTAGCTTGTACGTCTCAAAGCCAAACGCATTGCTAAGCAGCTGATGTCCGAGGCAAATGCCAAAAATCGGCACTCGCGCCTCAATCAGCTTTTTTATCTGCGCGATCTCGTTTTTTAGAGCCTTAGGCTCGCCCGGGCCGTTTGAGAGAAACACGCCGTTTATCTCGCCGCTTTTAAATTTAGCGATGAGCTCGTCTGCTTGCACGTCGTGTGGGTAAATTTGCGTCTCAAGGCCGGTTTCGCAAAGCTCGTTTAGGATGTTTCGCTTCACGCCGTAGTCGATGACGGCGATCTTTTTGCCGTTTGATTTTAACGCGGTGTAGGCTTTGCTAGCGTGATCCCAGGCGCCCTTTTCGTGAGCGTAAATTTGCTCGGTGCTCACCTTTGCTACGTAGTTTATCTCTGAGATTCTAGGCGAGTTTTCCAGAAGCTTTTTTAGCTCTTTTTCGTCTGAAATTTCAGTCGATATCACCGCGTGTAGCGCGCCATTATCGCGTAGCATCTTGGTTAAGAATCTCGTATCGATATCATAAACGCCAAATTTGCCTTGCTCTTTGAAAAACTCTTCCAAGCTCTTTTGCGAGCGGAAATTTGACGTAGTAGCGTTAAAATCCCTCATCAAAACGCCGCTAGCGTGGATTTTCGCGCTCTCCATATCGTCCTCGTTTACGCCTACTATGCCGATCTCAGGCATGGTAAAAACGATAAACTGCCCGGCATAGCTAGGATCGCTCATGATCTCTTGATAGCCGGTTAGGCTCGTGTTAAAGACCATTTCGCCGCTAGCCGTACCGCTCGCGCCAAAGGCCTTCGCCTGTAAAAAAACGCCGTTTTCAAGGTAGATATAAGCTCTCACAGCATGCCTCGTTTTCTTAGTTCGTCCTCGTAGAGCCGCTCAAATACGATGTCGTACTCCTCGGTGCCCGGGATTAGTTTGCGCTTGTAGCCGTCGATCTTGTCGATGACTACGTCTTGTAAAATTTCATACGTTTTTAGATACTCTTCGATCGAGCCGTAGATGATGTTTTTGATACGGTTTTCAGAGACCGTGTAGTCGATGAGTCCCTTTTTCCAAGCGCCCTCAAGCACTAGGTGGGCGACGTTGCTAAAGCGGTCTTCGTACGTAAGTATCACGCCGTACTCTTTAGCCAGCTTCTTTTTTACGAGCCAAAACATATTTTTTCTATCGACTTGCATGCTCTCCATATCGTCTTCGTTCTCGGCGAGCACCTCGTTTACGCGCTCTTCAAGAGCCTTTTCTCTTTGTAAATCGTTATCTAAAATTTCTTTCGCGCATGCCGCTACGGGCTCTACTCCGCGCGTTAAATTTACGAATCCGGACTTTAATAAATCAATAGCGATTTTGTGCGCGATGTAGGGTGTGTGTGGGAGTTTTATACGCATTTTTACCTCTCTTTTTGGGCTTGATTTTAACCAAAATTTGGTAAGAAATACCTAAAATCTCACGGCATTTTTGTTTTGGCAAGCGTTTGTTTTTGGTAAAATTTGAAGCAAAATTTGAGGCGCGGATAAAAATGCTTTTGGGACTGGGCGCTAGTTAAATTTGAGCTTTAGCCTTAAATTTGACGGCAATAAAATTTAGCCTTTGGAGTCAAATTTGACCGCCAAAGGCAAATTTGGCTTTCGCTTTATTCGCGCAAATTTGAGCCCAAATTTAGACGCGAGCCAAGATAAATTTAGAGCGTTATAGCCCCAAATTTACAAATTTAGCAGATTGCCCGCCGGGCCGTCTGGCGAGGTCGGAGAGACCTCTTGCGTTACGTTTTTCTCAGCCTTTATAAACGGCGGGCCTTGCTTGATTAAAAGCGTGATTTCAGACGCTGCGGTAGGCTCCATTTTTGCCATTATCGCGGAGATTTTTTTAGGGCTTAGCGAGTACATGATACTAGCCGCATCCGCCCTATCCATCGCGCTTAGCACATCGGCGGCGGCTTGATCCTTCATCTTGCCGTAAGCCTCGCCGACCTTGTCGCTAGTCATCGCTTTTAGCTCTTTTACGATTTCCTCGTTTTTCTTTAGCAGCTGCTCGGTCTGCTTTTTTTCCTCTTGCGCGCGGGCTAGAGTCGCGTTTATCTCGGCCTCTTTGACGGCTAGCTTGGAGTTTCGCTCCTCAAAAAGCGCCGCCGAACTCGCTCTAAAAGCCTCCAAAGCCTGCCTTGCTTCGTCTATTTTAGCAAGCTCTCTTTTTAGCTCGTCTTTTCTGGTTTCAAATATCGAAACGCAGTCCACCGGGATCTTAAAGCCGCTTTGCGCCGTGCTTTGCACATTTGCGCCGTTTGCGCCCCAAACGCATAAATTTAAAGTTAGTAAAATCAAAATTTTCTTCAAGCTTTCGCCTCTTTTTGCCTAGTAAAATTCATCGTCGCAAACTCGTCCAGAGCCGCCGCTTCGGCCTTTTTTATCTTTTCTATTTGCGCGCTAAAGTCCTGCGTTTGCAGGTATTTCATCTTTTCGTACTCCAAATTTGCCGCCTTGTACTGCCGCTCGAGGTGCGCGATATTTTTTTTCATTAGTTCTAGCCGCTCGGTTAGCAGATTTTTCTCTCGCCGCATCGCGCCAAGAAGCTCCAGCGATCCGCGCAGATCGATCGCAGAGCCGCTGGAGGGCATTTCAAATTTTGAAATTTGCTCGGCGGCCTGCGCTATGAAGCCCTCTATCATCGCCGCTTCGTTTCTGGTTCTTGCCAAATTTAGCTCGATTTTGTCTAAATTTCGCTTTTTTATATTTACGATTTGCGTAAATTTGCTTTTCATCTTATCGAACTATCGTGTCTTCGCGCTCCGGGCTAGTAGATACTATGCCGACCTTTACGCCCGTGATCTCCTCGATGCGCTTGATAAAGGCCTTTGCATTTGCGGGAAGATCCTCAAATTTACGCGCTCCTTCTACCTTATCCCAGCCCTCAAGCTCCTCGTAGACCGGTTTTACGCCCTCTAAGTCGCTTGGAAAATACTCGATTATCTTGCCGTTTTTCTCATAGGCTTTGCAGATTTTTACCTTTTTAAAGCCGTCTAAAACGTCAAGCTTCATCAGCGCAAATTTATCCACGCCGTCGAGTCTTGCCGCGTATCTCACGCCGACCGCGTCAAACCAACCCGTGCGGCGCGGTCTGCCCGTCGTAGCGCCGTATTCGCGTCCGATTTCGCGTATCTTTTCGCCGTCCTTACCCATATCTTCGGTCGGAAATGCGCCGTTGCCAACGCGCGTGGTATAGGCTTTGATGATGCCGATCACCTCGCCGACGTTTTTAGGGCTTAGTCCGATACCGCTGCAGCTGCCTGCGGTTACGGTGTTTGAGCTAGTTACGAAAGGATACGTGCCGTGATCGATATCTAGCAGCGTACCCTGCGCGCCCTCGAGTAAGATTTTCTTATCCGCGTCTATCGCATCCCACACCATATGCGTGGTATCTACGATAAATTTACCCAGCGCCGCCTCGTAGCTCTTTAGCTCACCCAAAAGCTCCTCGCGAGCAGGCGCTTTGACGCCTAAAACGTCTAAAAACGCTTTATTTGCCGTAAAATCGGCCAAAATCGCGTCGCAAAGTTTTTCGGGATTTTTTAGCTCGCCAACGCGGTGTCCGCTACGGCTGATTTTGTCGCTATACGCAGGTCCTATGCCCTTGCCCGTCGTGCCGATAGCGTGCGCGCCTTTGGCTTTTTCTTTGGCTTGGTCGATTTGCGCGTGATAAGGCAAATTTAAATGCGCCTTATCGCTTATAAATAGCCGTCCCGAAACGTCTCCAAACTGCTTTAACTCTTCGATTATCGCGGCCGGGCAGAGTACGACGCCGTTACCAATGATGTTGATTATATTTTTATGAAGTATGCCCGATGGAACCTGATGCAGCGCGATTTTCTTGCCCTCTACGACGATCGTGTGACCCGCATTGTGTCCGCCTTGACACCTACACACCATATCGTAGCCACCACTTAGCAGATCTACGATCTTGCCCTTGCCTTCGTCTCCCCACTGCACGCCCACTATCACGTCAGCCTTGCTCATACTCTCTCCTTTTGATCTAAATTTTCGATTAACGCGTCGGTATATACGCCAAAACCGCTGCTTTTGATACCCTCTATCTCGTAGTTGCCGCCGCCGCTTAGCACGGCGTTGCCGCCTAAAAATCTAAAAAATAGCTTATCATAATACCGCATCTTTGAATAATATAACGGAACAATTCTTAAATTTTCATATTTTACCGCCTGTGCCAGCTCTTTTATCTCAAGCAGTGCAGTTTTTATCTCGTCCGGCACTACCGGCAAAATCTCGTCGATATCTGCGACAGTGTTTACGAAGGCCAGCCTTTTTAGCCACTCCTCATTTTGATTTAGGATTTTTTCGATCTCGCCGTGCTCAAATATCGAAATAGGCAAATTTAGCAGTCTGCACACGATCTGCGGGATCGCGATGTGGCTGATTTGCAGCACGGGCGCGAGGTCAAACGACTCAAAAAGCTCCTTTGCGATCTTGACGCTAGTAGCCAGATCGCTCTCGCCGATTAGCTCGGCGCCGATTTGGTAAATTTCTACGCTTGGATACTTAAAAACCGGCTGGATATAAAACCAGCGTTTAGGCTCGGTGTCTTTTAGGCGTCTAAGCACGATGCGCACGACGTCCACGGTGCTATCGGCGCGCAGGCTGATTTGGTGATTTTCGTGATCGCTAAAGCGCACCAGAGCCGTGGGCTGCACGCTTAGGTGCTGATGATACGAGAAAAACGGCGTCACGATCTCGTGAAATCCGTTTTTCTCCAAAATTTCGCTCGCCGCTCGCTCAATCTTTCTTTTTAGTTTCGCGCTTTGTCCGAAATACAGCCTCGTGCCGCTTGGTATCTCGTGCTCGTAAACGTTCGCGTCAAATTCGCTCACTCTTGCTCCTTTGCTTTTGATTCATTCTGTTTTATCTCAGGCTCTACCCACGGCAACTCGTGAAACGCAGCTACGAAGTAGCTAGGCTTTGAGCCGCTATAAACGGTCGCGATACTAAGCTGCTCGAGATAAATTTCGCCACTTTTACGCTTATTATAAATTTCGCCACTATAAAAGCCTTTTTTCAACAACCTCTTCCACATGTGTTCGTAAAAATTATCATCATGCACGCCTGATTTTAGTAAATTCGACGGCTTGCCGATGGCTTCTTCTTTGGAATAGCCGCTTATCTTGCAAAAGGTTTCGTTAGCGTCTAAAAATACGCCGTCTAACCCGACTACGGCGACGGCTTCTTGCGCGTTTGCAAATAGGCTTAAAATCGTATTTTTATATGCGCCCTCTTTGTCGTCGTTTAGTCGCGCTATCTCCATGCCGGTTTTTGCGGTCAAATTTGCCGCCAGCTTGCTCTCGATAAAATACCCGATCACCTCGTCCACGATTCTGCCGTCTTTTGAGATAAATTTGATAAATACGCTGCAGTTTATGACCTCTAGATTTTTCCTTATCAGCCTGCAAGACTGCAGCGACTCGTTCTCTTTTTTGAGCGAAGCCGCGTTAAATAGGCTAAATTTGATGTTAAATTCATTCGCGAGCCTATCTCGGTCATCTGGATGGATGATGTTTTTAAACTCAAATTCATTTGAGAGTATTTCGCTTTTTTTGTATCCCAATGCGCGCTCGATATTATCCGAAACGCTTGATATATCGCCTATAAAGCGGTCCTTCCAAACCACGCTAAATAGCGGTGAGTGAGCGTCTATCTCGCTTTGCTTTTGCGCGTTTTTCTTTAGAGCGTTACTTTTCGTAACGTCTTTTATGACGCAAAAGCCAATCTTTTCGTCATTAGATAGCTCGTAGTTTTGCTTGTAGATGCGCACCTGCTTTATCTCGCCGTCCGCGGCAAAATGGTTCGTTTCATAAATTTCGCCTTCGTCTTCTTGCAGCGTTTTCATATCGGTCAAATTTGACGCGTTTAGCTCGGCTAAATTTTTATTTTTTATCGCTTCCTCACTAAATCCGTAAAACTCGCACGCTCTCGCACTTGCCTCAACGATCTTGCCGCTTTTTGCGTCGATTAGTAGCAAGATAAAAGGCCCTTTTTCAAACAAAAATCCGAATTTGCGCGAGTACTCCTCAAATTTCGCCTTTTTCTCGCCGAAATCTCCGTAAAATTTAACGATCTCGTCCGAGATTTGATCAAATTCTTCTACTGAGCCAAATTTTGCGTAGGTCTTGATCTCCCCGCCGTCGCTGGCTTTTGCGACTAAGTTTTTGATGGATAAAACCGGTTTTATGACCGAGTTTTTGACAAATTTGGTGTAAGAAAAGGTAAAAAATCCGCCTGCGGCTAAAAATGCGACGCAGATTAGCAAGAATAGTAAATTTTCTTTTATAAATTTATCCACAGGATAGCTTGAAACCACGGCCAAACCGATCCTCGGGATACTTTGAATATAATAAATTTCGCTGTTTAGCGAGCCTAAATTTGCAAATTTTACTTCGTCGCTGTTTAGGTAGTCCGCACTCACGTCGTAAAGATCAAAGATGGTTTTGCGCTCTAAAACCAGCTCGGGGTCTTGGTGAAATACGATCCTACCGCTTTTATCTATCGCAAACGAATTTACGCCTATCCTCTCGTATCCGCGCGCAAACTCCTCGTAAATCGCCGTAAAGCGTATGAGCGTTGCTAAGATTTTGCCGTTTTTCATCTTTTTTGCGGCGAGTCTTGTCGGTACGTCGCTTTTATCAAACATAAACTCAGATCTTAAAATTTTATCCTCAGGCTCGTTTTCCCAAGGCTTTGAGAGAAAAAACGCAGAGTACGTATCGCGTAATTTTTCATCGCTGACAAACTCTATCTCGCCGCGTTCGTTTACGATAAAAAAGGCCATATATTCGTTATTATTTTTTACGGCAAAGTCAAAGATCGCTTTTTGGTCAAAATCGGGTGCTTCAATATATCTTTCGATAAGTTTAAGTTCGTTATCTATATTTACGGCGCGTCCTTTGATGAAAGTTTTAAAGTTAGAATTTGCAGCGTAAATATCCTCTTTTACGCCTTCAAATTTTAAATTTAACCCAAAGCTAGCAGCGCATATCAGAAATACGGCGGTAGCCAAAAACACCGCATATATTCTGCCCAAAACGGCGCGTGCGAGAGGAAATTTGGAGGCGGATGAACTAGCCAAAAGAAAAACCTTAAATTAATTTAATATAAACGGCTTATTGTAGCTGAATTTTGCTTGTTTTAAGATAATAAATTTAGAAGTTTGGCGAGAGGATGAGAGAATCGAACTCCCCGCGAAGCGGTCAACCGCCCCGCCATCGGATTTGAAGTCCGCGAGCGCCACCAGATCGCTTTATCCTCCGCGTCTTTAGATGATGAGCGCTATTATAACTAAATTTATATAAATTTTAGTTTGATTTCTATAGTATTTGGAGAAAATTTTATGGGTCGGCGATGAAAAAGCTATTTGCGCGATTTTTTTTAAAAAACCTTCTCATTTTTTCGCCGATTTTTTTCCTCGGCGGTTGTCTTGAGCTCTTTACGACCGTGACGCCGCTAACTGGCATAAACGTCTACGACGCCTACCAGATCAGTAAAGACGAGCGCGGTATTTATTCGATAACGAAAGATAAATTTATAAAAACAAAAATCCAGACTAAAATTTTAGGCACGAGCGGACTTAGCAACCTAAACGTGGACGTCGAGAGCTTTTACGGCGACGTGTATCTCATCGGCGTGGTGCCTGACGCCGAGCACAAAACTAAACTCGTAGAACTAGCCAAAAACACCGACGGCGTGAGTAAAATTTATACGTATATTAGATTCCCTAGCGACGGCGGCGAATGTGAAAGTAACCTCGCCATAATGCTAAATTTAAAAAATAATTTTTTTAAAGATAGCATAATCAGCGGCACAAGCGTGAGAGTGAGCGTAGTGCAATGCAACGTCGTATTTACCGGCATCATCACCGATATCGAGCAGGAAAAACACGCGATCTGGTATGCCAAACACATCGAAGGCGTGCGGGATGTTTACTCTTTTCTTAAGGTTATGAAAGAGTAGTTTTTCCCTTCAAATTTGAGTTAAATTTAAAGATTTTATCCTCCAAGGCACACACCACACGTTCTAAATTTAAGAAGCCAAATTTGCAAATTTACCAGGACAAGAGACAAACATTCCAGACAGAATAGGCGTAGTTTAAATAGTTTTTGATTAGGCGTGACGGGAGCATACATGTAGTATGTGACCGAGCGCCTTAATCAAAAACTACTTTTGAAATCCGTCATTTATGGAGGATCCTAGCCCGGTAAAAGGTTTTG
>CALIWP010000026.1 GCA_938046705.1 uncultured Campylobacter sp.
TTATCTATTTGTTTCTCTTTTTTAAAATATCATTCGTCAAACAGCCCGCGCTCAAAGCTTTTCACGCGAAAGCTGCGCCTCTGCAGCGGCGAGTCGCCTAGTTTTGCTACCGCGTTCAGATGCGCCTTCGTGCCGTAGCCCTTATGTGCGGCGTATCCGTAGCCAGCATGCACGCCATCCCACGCCTTCATCAGCGCGTCGCGGCTTACTTTGGCTAGGATGCTGGCCGCACTTACCTGCGCGACCTTGCCGTCGGCTCCGACCATCGTTTTTATGCCGGTGCCGTAGTTTGCGTTGCCGTCGTAGAGCAGCTCGCAGTCCGTAAAATGCGCCTTAAACAGCCGCAGCGCGCGTCTGAGGCACTCGCTAAGCCCCAGCTCGTCTATTTGTTCGTTTGAAAAATATGCGATAAGAAATTCCGAGTTTCCCGCGATCTCTTTAAATAGCTCCTCGCGCCGCTTTGCCGTCAGTTTTTTAGAGTCGTTTAGGCCAGCTATCTCGCGCTTTAGCACACATGCAGCTACTGCCAAAGGCCCAGCCAGCGCGCCGCGTCCCGCCTCGTCGATGCCGCAGATTTGGGCGTCAAATTCGTTTTTCATCACTACGCTTTCAAATAAATTTTGCAAAATTTAAGCTATCAAATTTTGTCTTGCATTTTTTCAAAGTTTCCTTTTTTGGGCGAAAAAGTTGGCTAAAACAGTCTGAAATTTTGCTTTAAATTCTCTTTTACAAGCTCGAGCGGTAGCGAGATCTCGCTGTTCTTGCCGCCGGCCATGCCGTCAAAAAATGTAATCCCGCTTGGCGAGAGCGTAAAATTTTCGCTCGGAGTTATCTTTTCTTTGGCAAAGATCGCCGTTAAATTTGCATTGTTTAGATCCTTAAAAACGTCACTTAAATTTATCTTTTTTAGGTTTTTGAGCCAGACGGTTTTGCAGATTTTTCTGCTCGCGCCTAGTTCGCAGACGCTTCTTATTTTGCCGTTTTGATACTCGAGGTTATTTAGCGCGCTTGCGGCGTTGTTTGAAGGGTCTTTGAGCCATGCCGACTTAAAATTTTCAAGTTTTGCGGCGAGAGATTTTTTGTTATTTTGTGCAAATTTAGGCGAGTAAAAGTCGCTCGCTACGGCTTCAAATCGCGCTCCGTCTCGCCCGATCTCTTGCAGTCCGAGCGCGGCAAAATCATAGCTTGCGACCTGTTTTATCACGGCTTTTCGCGCCTTGCCTCTGATCGCTAGTTTACCCGTTAGTTCGCCGTTGTCCGCTTTTACGCTTAGATTTAGCCACTCGGTGATCGCGCTTACGGCCGTTATATCGGCGCCTGATCTTTCGATGCTGCCCTTACTAAAGTCGTATCTGGCACCCTCAAAAAATGCGTGACCTTGAAATTTAGGTGGTAAAATGGCGCCCTTGTCGCTAAAATTTTCAAACTCGGCCTCAAGTTCGCTGATGTAGAGCTCAAATTTGCTCCCGTCCGCCTCGCCTGCAAATTTATAAATTTTACCCTCGTTTTCGTGTCTGATCTCGTAGCTTAGCGCCAAAACGCAGGCCAAAAATATCGCCGCAACCGCTCTCATAATCGCTCCTTTATATGCCTAGCGCCCAGCGCGAAAACGGCGCGACCTCGCATTTTATGCCCTCTATGCTCGTCTCGCCCGAGTTTGCCACGCTGATTGCTTGTAGCCTATTTATACCTAAATTTTTTAAATTTGCGTGCAGTTTTTTAAATTTTAAAAAGACCAAATCCGCATCGCTAAACGGCGAGCAAATGATCGCAAGTTTCCTTTTTGGCAGGAAAAAATCAAGCTCTTTCGTATAAAAAATCTGCTCGTTAAATTTGGCCAGCTCGCAAAAAACCGTGTTGTTAAAATTTTTAGCGAAGTCCTTTTTTAGGCTCAGCGCGCTTTTAAACGCAAAGTCGTTAAAATAAAGCCTCTTCGCGGCGTTTGGCTCATTAAATTTTTCTACCAGGCTAACCGCGCTCATATTTTCTAGCTCGCTAAGCGCGCCGTAGACGCTATCTTTTGAGATTTTGCGGGCGGACTTTAGAGTGCTAAAAATCTCAAAAACGCTTACGTTTTGCGCCTGAGCTTTCGCGCACTCTTTTAGTACGGCCAGTTGCGTGGCTGATAGCGACGATTTTAGCGCAGTTTGTAGATTTGCCGCGATGTTTTCGGCGTCACAAAATGCCAATGCCGGGCTCCTGCCGTGAAGCAAAAAGTGGCTAAAAAGCGTTTCTGGATCAATTTTTTTTGAAAAAAAGGCGATAAATTCCTCATAGTCTAAAAAATCCAAATTTAGCTCGCTAAATCCGCTCAAATTTGCATCTTTAAACCGAGAGGCAACGATAAAATTTTGCAAATTTAGCTGCAAAATTCGCTCAAATTTTTCCTGAAATCTCTGCTCGAAATCATCGATCGCTAGAATTTTTATCTGCGGATTTTGGCGTAAAAACTCTGGCAAATTTGACAAAATCTCATCCGCATCTATGCGAAGGTCGCCTAAATTTATGTACAAAAACTCTTTGCTCTCAAATGCTGATAAAAAGCCCGCGATTAGCGAAGTTTTGCCGCTTCCTATACCGCCTTTTATTAGCGTTTTTGGTGCCGTGATCTCAAATTTTCTATTTATAAATTTGATATTTTTGGGCGGATTTTGATAAAGCGCGTTTAGGATTTGCATTTTTGCCTTTTAAATTTGGAAAATTATAGCAAAGTTTCCTTGTAAAGAGGAAGATAGTTAAAATTTGACGCCAAAAAACAAGGGTAAATTTAACGATTTTTAAGGGGGGGGGTATAGAATGCGTTAAATTTTTATTTGAAAGGCGGATATTATGAAAAAAATTACGGTTTTTTGCCTAATGTTAATAAGTGCTTTGGCGATAGACAATCCGATGGCAAATATACTAAAGGACTATGAAAATAAGTGTAATGCCGGAGACGAGATGGTGTGCGGTGTGGTGGGCGGAGTTTATGATTTTGCCTTTGAGGTGTACGGGGTAAAGCAAGACTACGGCAAGGCGATGAAATTTTATAAAAAGGGCTGCGATAATGGAAACTACAGGTCGTGCAATAATCTAGGCTTTATGTACGAAAATGAAAAAGGCGTAAAGAGGGACTACAAAAAAGCGTTTGAGTTATATGCTAAATCTTGTGATGTCGGAAACGATGGTCTTGGTTGTAGAAATCTCGGGTTTTTGTATATCAATAAGCATGTTTCAGGCATAAATGAGAAGCAAGCGTTTTTAGAAGGAATTGGGCGTGTTAAAAAAGCTGCGACATCACGCCGGATTTTACTGCTTGCAGCTTTTTGGGCGATGTATATTTAGAAATAAATGAGAAAAACGACGCAATGAAATATTATCAAAGAGCATGCGCTGCCGGGGCTACCGACAATGTTGTTCAATCTTTTGAAGAAGGCGTTAAACTTTGGCAACTAACCTGCGCAATGTACGAGCTTTTAAAACAAGGCTCAAGATGATTTTAAAATTTGGACATGACTTTAAACTGTCCAAATTTATCCCAAACAAAATTTAAATATTTCGCATCAAATTTTCAGCCAAATTTACAAAAACTTCCTTATAAAAAGGAAATAATTTTATTAAATTTCATCAAATTTGCTCAAAATATTGACATTAAAAAGCCATTTTGGATAAAATCCGAGTCTCTTACACAAGTAAGAAGTGTCGTATGTTTGCGACAAGTTCTATTCAAAGGAAAGAAAATGGAAAGAATCAGGCTTAAGCTTAAAGCTTATGACCATAGAGTTCTCGACCGCACAGTTGCAGCAATAGTAGAAGCTGTCAAACGAACGGGCGCCGACGTCAGAGGTCCGGTGCCGATGCCTACGAAGATCAAACGCTACACGGTCTTAAAATCACCACACATCAACAAAGACTCACGCGAGCAGTTTGAAATGAGAATTCACGCTAGAATGCTAGATATCGTAGCGGCTACGCCCGATACCGTCGACTCGCTAACAAAGCTTGACTTAGCCCCTGAGGTTAACGTCGAAGTCCGCGCGATGGGCAAATAAAGGCGAGGTGAAAGATGGAATATATCGTAGAAAAAATAGGCATGAGCAGAACGGTTAATAACCCGAGCATCCCTGTTACGCTTCTAAAGGTCGTAAACGCTAAAGTTTGCGAAGTGAGCGAATGCGGCTGCGCGATAGTAGCTTATGCTAAAGGTAAAGCAAAAAATAAAGCCATAGAGGGTCAGCAAAAAAAATATAGCCTAACGGCGGAATTTAATAAATTCGCAACCCTAAAAGTCGCCAATAAAGAGGCGGGCGATCTTGATTTTAGTCCGCTTAGCTCGGCTAAAATTTTAAAAGTTAGCTTCAGCTCAAAAGGTAAAGGCTATCAAGGCGTCGTGAAAAGACACGGCTTTGGCGGCGGTCCGAAAAGTCACGGTTCTCGCTTCCACAAAAGACACGGCTCTATCGGTAACCGCGAGTGGCCGGGACGCGTTCAGCCTGGTATGAAGATGGCCGGACACACCGGAAACGAAAAAGTTACCGTTAAAAACGAGATCGTAAGCTTTGACGCCGAAAACGGAATTTTGGTTTTAAAAGGCAGCGTCGCTGGCTATAACGGTGCAATGGGCAGAATAAGGATAGTAAAATGAGTAAAGTTTGCGTATTAAACGAAAAATTTGAAAAAGCTAGCGAGCTTGATCTACCGGCCAATTACGCTGAGATCAACCCGCACAACCTATATCTTTACGTTAAGTCTTATTTGTCCGGTATGCGTTCAAATTCGGCTCACACCAAAACCAGAGCTTTCGTAAGCGGCGGCGGTAAAAAACCGTGGAGACAAAAAGGTCGCGGCGGCGCTAGAGCGGGCTCAACCAGAACTAACGTCTGGGTAGGCGGCGCGGTGGCGTTTGGTCCGAGCAACGAGCGAAACTACTTCCAAAAGGTCAATAAAAAGCAAAAAAGATTGGCGCTTGAGTTCGCGCTAAACGAAAAAGCTAACGCGGGTAAAATTTTCGCGGTAGATAGCATAGAGATCGCAAGCGGCAAGACTAAAGACGCGGCTAAAATAATCAGCGCGTTAAATTTGAGAGACGCTTTGGTTGTAAAAGATCTGCTTGACGACAACACGCTATTGGCGTTTAGAAATCTATCAAACTGCTATCTAATCGATGCGAGCGAGATAAACGCTTACTTAGTGGCGACTTACGGTGCCGTCGTTATCGAGAAGGCCGCACTTGAAACTATAATAAAAGAGGGCTGAAATGGCAGATATAACTGATATCAAAACGATTTTATATACGGAAAAAACTCTCGGTCTTCAAGAGCAAGGCGTGGTCGTTATACAAACTTCGCCTAAGATGACTAAAAATAGGCTGAAAGAAATTTTGAAAGAATATTTTGGGGTAACGCCGCTTCGCGTAAATTCGCTTAGAATCGACGGAAAAGTTAAGCGTTTCAAAGGAAGAGAAGGACAACGCAACGAGATAAAGAAATTTTACGTTCAGTTGCCTGAAGGCTCAAGCCTAGAAAACACGGAGGCGTAAGATGGCGATAAAAACCTATAAACCTTATACACCTAGCCGCAGATTTATGACGGGCCTATCGAGCGAGGATATCACTGCTAAACCTAGCGTGAGAAGCCTGCTTGTAAAGATCCCTGTAAGCGGCGGTAGAAATAGCAATGGTAGAATAACTTCTAGACATAAAGAAGGCGGAGCGAAGAAGCTTTATAGAATCATCGACTTTAAACGCCGCAAATTCGGTATCGAAGGTAAAGTCGAAGCTATCGAGTACGATCCGAACAGAAACTGCCGCATCGCGCTTATCGCTTATAAAGACGGCGAAAAACGCTACATCATCAGACCAAACGGACTAAACGTTGGCGATGTTGTAGCGGCAGCCGAAGCGGGTCTAGACATAAAACCTGGCAACGCGATGAAACTAAGAAACATCCCGGTTGGTACTATCGTACACAACGTGGAGCTAAAGCCTGGCAAGGGTGCTCAGATGGCTCGTTCAGCCGGCGGTTACGCTCAGCTAATGGGTAAAGAGGAAAAATACGTAATGCTTCGCTTGCCAAGCGGCGAGATGAGACAAGTACTTGCAGAGTGCATGGCTAGTATCGGCGTAGTAGGTAACGAAGACTGGGCGAACGTAACTATCGGTAAAGCCGGACGTAATCGCCACAGAGGTATCCGTCCTCAAACTCGCGGTTCTGCGATGAACCCAGTAGATCACCCGCACGGCGGTGGTGAGGGCAAGAAAAACTCTGGCCGTCATCCTGTTACTCCATGGGGTAAACCAACTAAAGGTGCTAAGACTCGCCGCAAAAAGGCTAGCGATAAGCTTATAATTTCAAGAAGGAAAGGTAAATAGAGATGGCAAGATCACTCAAAAAAGGACCTTTTGTCGATGAGCATGTAATGAAAAAAGTCGTTGCCGCTAAAAAAGCTAACGACAACAAGCCGATAAAAACATGGTCTAGACGCAGCACGATAGTGCCTGAAATGATAGGCCTAACGTTTAACGTTCATAACGGCAAGAGCTTCATTCCAGTATACGTTACGGAAAACCACATCGGATATAAACTAGGCGAATTTGCTCCTACGCGCACATTTAAGGGTCACAAAGGCTCAGTGCAAAAGAAAATCGGTAAGTAAGGGGATAAGATGAGCAAATCAATTATTAAATTCGTAAGACTATCTCCGACTAAAGCCAGACTAATCGCAAGAGAAGTACAAGGCATGAACGCCGAATTTGCACTAGCTAGCCTTAGCTTTATGCCAAACCGCGGCGCCAAATTTATCGCTACGGCTATCAGCTCTGCGGTAGCTAACGGCGGATTCGAGCCTGAAGAGGTTATCGTGACAAGCTGCCGCGTGGATGCAGGCCCAGTATTAAAAAGATTTAGACCGCGAGCGAGAGGAAGCGCAAGCAGAATCCGCAAACCGACTTCTCATATCTTAGTAGAAGTATCTAAACCTGAAAAGAAGGAAGCGTAATATGGGTCAGAAAGTAAATCCGATAGGTCTAAGACTAGGAATAAACCGCAACTGGGAGTCAAGATGGTTTCCTGCTAAAGGAACTTTGGCTGAAAATATCGGCGAAGACTACAAAATTCGCGCTTTCTTGAAAAAGAAACTTTACTATGCGGGTGTTTCTCAAATTTTGATCGAAAGAACCGCTAAGAAAATCCGCGTAACGGTCGTAGCAGCTCGCCCCGGTATTATCATCGGCAAAAAGGGCTCTGACGTAGAGAAGCTTAAAGAGGATATCCAAAAGCTGATCAACAAAGAAGTAAACGTAAATATCAAAGAAGAAAGAAAAGCTCAAGCTTCGGCTCAACTAGCTGCGGAAAACGTAGCTATGCAGCTTGAAAAACGCGTTGCATTTAGACGTGCGATGAAAAAAGTTATCCAAGGCGCTCAAAAATCAGGTGCTAAAGGTATCAAAATTTCAGTTGCTGGACGTCTTGGCGGCGCTGAGATCGCTAGAACCGAGTGGTACTTAGAGGGTCGCGTTCCGCTTCACACTCTAAGAGCTAAGATCGATTACGGCGTTGCCGAAGCGCATACGACTTATGGAAACATAGGTATAAAAGTGTGGATATTTAAAGGCGAGGTTCTTCAAAAAGGCGTTCAACCTGAAAAGAACGAAGAAGAAAAAGCCGATAAAAAACCGCGCAGAGCAAGAAGAGGTAAATAATCATGTTGATGCCAAAACGAACTAAATTTCGCAAACAGATGAAAGGCAGAAACCGCGGTAAAGCTACTCGCGGCGCTGATCTTGCTATGGGCGAGATCGGAATAAAAGCCGTAGAAGCAGGCCGCGTAAATTCGCGCCAGATCGAAGCGGCTCGTGTGGCTCTAACTCGCCACGTAAAACGCCAGGCTAAAACTTGGATCAGAGTTTTCCCAGATAAGCCGCTAACCAAAAAACCTCTACAAACTCGTATGGGTAAAGGTAAAGCTGGAGTCGAAGAGTGGGTTATGAACATAAAACCAGGTCGTATAATAGTCGAAATGGCGGGCGTAGATGAGGAATTAGCGCGTGAAGCTCTAACTCTAGCGATCCACAAACTTCCGTTTAAGACTAAAATCGTAACGCGAGAGAGTGAAAATGAAATATACTGAGTTAAAAGATAAGAGCGTTGCAGAATTAAACGCGTTGCTAAAAGAGAAAAAGGTGCTTTTATTTACTTTAAGACAAAAGCTAAAAACTATGCAGCTAAGCAACCCTAACGAGATTAGCGCCGTCCGCAAGGAAATAGCGCAAATCAACACTGCAATTAGCGCTTCAAAGTAAGGGGTGAGAAATGGCATTAAAAAGAGAAATTCAAGGTGTCGTTTTACAAAAGGCCGGCGATAAGACGGCTACGATTTTGGTTGAGAGACGCGTTATGCACCCAAGATACCACAAATTCGTAAAACGCTTTAAAAAATATATGATTCACGACGAAAAGAACGAAACAAAAGCGGGCGATACGGTCGTGGCTATCGAATGCAGACCGCTAAGCGCGAGAAAATCTTTCCGCTTAAAGACTATTTTAGCGACGGGGGTTGAGTAATGATACAATCTTTTACGAGGCTTACGGTCGCCGACAATAGCGGCGCGAAAGAGCTAATGTGTATTAAGGTTTTGGGCGGCAGCAAGAGAAGATACGCGACGCTTGGCGACGTTATCATCTGCTCGGTCAAAAAGGCGCTTCCAAATGGTAAGATCAAAAAAGGTCAAGTGGTAAAAGCGGTCGTCGTTAGAACTAAAAAAGAGGTTCAAAGAGATAACGGCTCGCTAATCCGTTTCGACGAAAACGCAGCCGTCATCCTAGATAACAAACGCGAGCCTATCGGTACTCGTATCTTTGGACCGGTCGGCCGTGAGGTTAGATACGCTAACTTTATGAAAATCGTTTCGCTTGCTCCGGAGGTGTTATAATGGCTAACGTTAAATTTAAAGTAAAAAAAGGCGATACCGTTAAGATCATCGCAGGCGACGACAAAGGTAAAACAGGTAAAATTTTATCCGTCCTAGCCAAAAAAGGACAAGTCATCGTCGAGGGCTGCAAGGTAGCTAAAAAAGCTATAAAACCTAGCGAAAAGACCCCAAACGGCGGCTTTATCAATAAAGAGATGCCTATTGATATCTCAAATGTTGCAAAAGTTGAGGGCTGAAAATGAATAGATTAAAAGCTAAATATAACGAGGTCGTAAAGCCTGCTTTGGCTAAAGAATTCGACATCAAAAATCCTATGCTAATCCCTGCGATCGAAAAGATCGTGATAAGCGTAGGCGCTGGCGAATCTGCTAAAGATCAAAAGCAACTTCAAAATATCGCCGATACTATTTCGCTAATCGCTGGACAAAAAGCCGTAGTTACCGACGCTAAAAAATCGGTTGCGGGCTTTAAAGTGCGCGAGGGTTTCCCTGTCGGCGTAAAAGTAACGCTTAGAAAAGAGAATATGTTTGCGTTTTTAGACAAACTAATCTCTATCGCGCTACCGAGAGTTAAGGACTTTAGAGGCCTTCCAAAAGACGGCTTTGACGGACGCGGAAACTACAACTTCGGCCTTGACGAACAGCTAATGTTTCCAGAGGTCGAGTACGATAAGATTTTACGCACTCACGGTATGAATATAGTTATAGTCACGACGACAAACAGCGACAAAGAGGCATTCAAATTGCTTGAGCTATTTGGTTTGCCGTTTGCGAAAGGAAAGTAATATGGCGAAAAAATCAATGATAGCAAAGGCTGCCAGAAAGCCTAAATTTGCGGTTCGCGGCTATACGAGATGCCAAATTTGCGGACGTCCGCATTCGGTTTATAAAGATTTTGGAATTTGCCGCGTATGCCTAAGAAAAATGGCTAACGAGGGACTAATCCCAGGTCTAAAAAAAGCAAGCTGGTAAGGAAGAGAAATGTTAAACGACTTAATTTCAGACGGACTAACTCGCATTAGAAACGCCGCAATGAGAAGACTTGAAACTACAAAGCTTCTTCATTCAAACGTCGTCGAGGCTACTTTATCTATCCTTGCGGCTAAAGGCTATATCGAGAGCTACAACGTCGTAGAAGAAGATAAAAAGAAATTTATAAACGTAGTTCTAAAATACGACGAGCACGGCAGAAGCGTGATTAACGAGCTTAAGCGCGTATCAAGCCCGGGTCGCCGCGTTTATAAGGGAAAAGACGAGATCAAGAGATTTAAAAACGGCTACGGAACGATCATCGTTAGCACCAGCAAAGGCGTTTTAAGCAATGAAGACGCTCACAAAGCTGGCGTAGGCGGCGAAATCCTCTGCTCTGTGTGGTAATGGACAACAACGATGCGGGGCATCGTTGTTGCATCCTTGAAAATGTAATCTAATTCGGTAGGCTTGTTGTGTTTGCTACGGGGTAGCGTTTTAGATTACCTTAAAAAGAAGCTTGAAGCGGTGAGCTTGCCGGATTTACAGCAGAGCATCGTTTTTGAATCTTTGAAGCGTAGTCTGATTCGGTAGTCTTGTCGTATTTGTGACGAGGCGGCGTTTCGGGTTGCTTTGAAATGAAATTTGACTCGGTATGTTTTGCGTTATTTATAAAATTTACGAAAAACTTCCGCCGTCAAATTTCTAAAATTTAAAATCGGAAGCTCAAATTTAAGAGGCTTCCCAAATTTAGCTTGACCTGCAAATTTATCCAAATTTGCGAAAGCTAAATTTAAAAACGACGATGTTAAATTTGAAGCTAAATTTTGGAAGATAACTCTGAAAAACAAGTCAAATTTGACGAGAAAATTAAAGTGTTTGAAGCGGTTTTTATCGCTTCGATTCATTTCTATTTTTATGGTATTGCGGTATCCATTCGTAAAAGTAGACATACCCTAGACAAGTAAAAAGGAAAAAAATGTCACGTATAGGAAAACAGCCGATAGCTATTCCAAGCGGAGTAGAAGTCAGCGTAGAAGGCAACGTCCTTAAATTTAAAAAAGGCGCTCATTTAAAAGAGCTTGACACAAAAGGGCACGTAGACGTTAAAGTCGAGGATGCTCACATAGTATTTTCTCCAAAGAGCGACGAGAGACAAGATAGAGCCTACTGGGGCACTTATAGAGCGCTTGCAAACAATATCGTCATCGGCATTACAAAAGGTTTTGTTCGCCAGCTTGAGATCAACGGCGTCGGTTACAAAGCCGCTGCTAAAGGCCAAGTACTTGAGCTTACTTTAGGGTTTTCTCATCCGATAAATCACGAAGTGCCAAAAGGCGTTGAAATCAGCGTAGAGAAAAACATCATAACTATCAAAGGCGACGATAAGCAAGTGGTAGGCCAGATCGCGGCGCAAGTCAGGGCGTACAGACCGCCTGAACCGTATAAGGGCAAAGGCGTTAAATACGTAGAAGAGCGCATCATCCGCAAAGCCGGTAAGACATCTAAGAAGTAAGGGATAGATAATGACAGCAAATGTATTAAAAAGAAAACTCGCTCTTAGAATCAAGAGAAAAAGAAGAATCAGAGCCAAAATTTCCGGCACTGCGGTATTGCCTAGAATTTCTATCTTCAAATCAAACAGAACTCTTTACGTCCAAGCTATCGACGACGTAGCAGCCGTAACTATAGCGGCAGCCGACGGCAGAAAACTAGGCGTAAAAGCAAACAAAGAAGGCGCCGTAACTTTGGCTAAAGAATTTGCAAAAACTCTAAAAGCTAAAAAAGTAGAAACGGCATTATTCGACAGAAACGGCTATTTG
The DNA here is from genome assembly GCA_938046705.1 of uncultured Campylobacter sp. The sequence goes on from CALIWP010000026.1 coordinate 11,701, forward strand.
TATCACGGAGTCGTAGCGGCTTTTGCAGACGCATTACGTGAAAACGGTATCAAACTATAAGGAAAATCGCTATGGAAAAATATAACAGAGAAGAATTCGAAGAAGTAATGGTTGATATCGGCCGCGTTACAAAGGTCGTAAAGGGCGGTCGTAGATTTAGATTTACGGCTCTTGTCGTAGTAGGAAACAGAAACGGCCTAGTAGGCTTTGGCTTCGGTAAAGCAAAAGAGGTGCCGGACGCTATGAGAAAAGCCGTCGACGACGCGTTTAAAAACATCATCGAGGTAAAAAGAAAAGGCTCGACTATACCTCACGACGTAGAGGTTAAATTTAACGCTAGCCGCGTTTTACTTCGCCCTGCTAGCGAAGGTACGGGCGTGATCGCGGGCGGTAGCGCTCGTCCTATTTTGGAGCTTGCGGGCATCAAGGACATCCTAACAAAATCGCTTGGCTCAAACAACTCGGCAAACGTCGTTCGCGCTACTTTAAAAGCGCTAAGCATGCTTAAAGGCTAAGGAGAAGATATGGGACTAGAAAATTTAAAACCTGCCGAGGGCTCGACTAGACAAACCAAAAGACTAGGTCGCGGTCAAGGTAGCGGTCAAGGTAAAACTGCAGGCAAAGGACACAAAGGTCAAAGAGCTAGAAAAGGCTACAATGAGAAAAGAGGCTTCGAGGGCGGTCAGCAACCGCTTCAAAGACGCCTTCCAAAAGTAGGCTTTACTTCTAAATTTGAGAAACCTTACGTAATCAACGTAGAAAAAATCGTTGCGGTAAAAGAGCTAAGCGAGATCACTATCGCTACTATCGCTACCGTACACAAAATTTCAAGCAGCGTCAAGAAAATCAAATTGATCGGAGTGAGCGCGAAAGATTTGGCTTCGAAAATCAAAGACGAGAACGTAACCGTTAGCGGACGTGCGTAATGAATAAGACATTGACCAACAAGATTTTAATCACGTTGGCATTTTTATTTGCTTACAGGATACTGGCATACGTGCCGGTTCCTGGCGTAAACGTCAATGTTATTAAAGAGTTTTTTGATTCGAATTCCGCAAACGCGCTGGGGCTATTTAATATGTTCAGCGGTAAGGCTGCAGAGCGCCTCAGCATCATCTCTCTAGGCATTATGCCATACATCACAGCATCGATTATTATGGAGCTTTTAGCGGCTACTTTCCCAAATTTGGGCAAGATGAAAAAAGACCGCGACGGCATGCAAAAGTATATGCAGATCATCCGCTATGCCACTATCGGTATCACGCTTGTTCAAGCAGTAGGCGTTAGTATGGGGCTTCAGAGCCTTCACGGCAGAGGCGGAGAGGACGCGATAATGATAGATATGAATTTATTTATCGCGATTGCGGCAGCTTCGATGTTAACTGGAACTATGCTTTTGATGTGGATAGGCGAGCAGATCACTCAGCGCGGTATCGGCAACGGTATCAGCCTTATTATCTTCGCTGGTATCGTTAGCGGCATACCTTCAGCCATCGGCGGAACGGTAAATTTGGTAAATACGGGCGAGATGAACTTCCTTGTAGTTATCGTAATTTTGCTTGTTATCTTGGTCACGGTAGGCATAGTCATTTACGTCGAGATGGGCGAGAGACGCGTGCCGGTGAGCTATTCGCGTAAGGTAGTGATGGAAAATCAAAACAAACGCATTATGAACTATATACCTATCAAGGTAAATTTAAGCGGCGTTATTCCTCCGATTTTCGCCAGTGCGATTTTGATGTTCCCAAGCACCATTTTGCAGGCCAGCACAAATCCTTATATCCAAGCTATTCACGATTTTTTAAATCCAAATAGCTACTTTTTCAACTTTTTAACATTCTTGCTGGTCGTATTTTTTGCATATTTTTACGCTTCGATCGCGTTTAACGCAAAAGATATCAGCGAAAATTTAAAAAGACAGGGCGGATTTATCCCAGGCATTAGACCGGGCGAGGGTACGGCAGGCTATCTAAACGAGGTCGCATCTAGACTAACATTTAGCGGCGCGATCTATCTCGGACTCATCTCGACGCTGCCTTGGGTGCTAGTTAAATTTATGGGCGTTCCGTTTTATTTCGGCGGTACGTCGGTACTGATCGTGGTTTCTGTCGCGCTTGATACGATGCGAAGGATAGAAGCTCAAATTTATATGAATAAATATCAAACTCTAAGCGCGGTAGGTTTGTAATGGCTATAACCATTATGCAGCCAAACGACATAGAGAAGATGCGAGCGGCGAATAAAATCGTCGCTCAAACGCTAGACTACGTAGAAAGCGTGATTAAGCCCGGCATTTCATTGCTCGAAATAGATAAAATTTGCGAGGATATGATAAGGGCTGCAGGCGCAAAGCCGGCATTTAAGGGTCTATACGGCTTTCCAAACGCAGCTTGCATCAGTGTAAACGAAGTAGTCATCCACGGCATCCCGAATGAATACAAACTGCAAGAAGGCGACATCGTAAGCGTCGATATCGGCTCAAATTTGAACGGGTATTTCGGCGACTCGGCTAGGACTTGGGGCGTGGGTCAAATTTCGCGCGAGGACGAAAAGCTAATCGCTTGCGCTAAAGATGCGTTATATTTTGCGATAGATACCGTAAAAGCGGGAATGCACTTTAAAGAGCTTAGTTTTGAAATCGAGAAATTTATAAGAGCTCGCGGATTTGTTCCGCTAACCGGATTTTGCGGTCACGGCATCGGCAGGCGCCCGCACGAAGATCCGCAGATTTTAAATTATTTAGAGGGTGGTAGCCCAAAATCGGGACCAAAAATCAAAAACGGAATGGTATTTTGCGTGGAGCCGATGATTTGCCAAAAAGACGGCACTCCGGTGATCGGTCACGACAAATGGAAAGTAACTAGCAAAGACGGGCTAAGAACCAGCCACTACGAGCACTGCATGGCGGTCGTGAACGGACGTGCGGAGATCTTAAGCCTAGCGTAAAATTTTAAAATTTACAAATCGTTTGCGCGACTTGTAAATTTTAAAATTTTAATTTGTGGTGAGTTAAAATTTTAATTTCAAACTTCCGCCGAGCGGCGAAAGTAAATTTAACAAAAAGGAGTTAAGTGGCAAAAGACGACGTCATAGAGATCGACGGCAACGTCATCGAGGCGCTGCCAAACGCGACGTTTAAGGTCGAGCTCGACAACAAACACGTGATTTTGTGTCATATTGCGGGCAAGATGAGGATGCATTATATAAAAATAATGCCTGGAGACCGCGTAAAGGTGGAACTAACGCCTTACAGTCTGGATAAGGGTAGGATAATTTACCGCCATAAGTAAATTAAAAGCTAAATTTGGCTATACTCAGCCCTTTGCGACAAATTGCTGTATGAAGAATTGTTTTCAAAGCCCACCACTTGTTTTGAAAATAGTTGGTTTAAAATTTCGTTAAACCTGATGCAGCCTAAAAGTGGAATAAATTTTTAGGAGACTAGAATGAAAGTTCGTCCTTCTGTAAAGAAGATGTGTGACAAGTGCAAAATTGTCAAGCGCCAAGGCGTAGTTCGCATAATCTGCGAAAATCCAAAACATAAACAAAGACAAGGATAAAGCATGGCACGTATCGCAGGTGTGGATTTACCAAAGAAAAAGAGAATCGAATACGGTTTGACCTATATTTACGGTATCGGTCTTCACAAATCTCGTCAAATTTTGGATGCTACCAAAATTTCTTATGATAAAAGAGTAAACGATCTAACCGAAGACGAAGCTGCGGCTATCCGCAAAGAGATCCAAGAGCATCACGTAGTGGAAGGCGATCTTAGAAAAAGCGTCGCTATGGATATCAAGGCTCTTATGGACCTAGGAAGCTACCGCGGTCTAAGACACAGAAAAGGTCTTCCGGTGCGCGGTCAAAAAACTAAAACAAACGCTAGAACTAGAAAAGGCAAGCGCAAAACAGTCGGCGCTGCGACGAAATAAGGATAAGCGATGGCAAAAAGAAAAGTAGTTAAAAAGAAAATTGTAAGAAAAAGTATTGCTAAAGGTATCGTTTATATAAGCGCGACTTTTAACAATACGATGGTAACGGTTACCGATGAGATGGGAAATGCTATCGCTTGGAGCAGTGCTGGCGGACTAGGCTTTAAAGGAAGTAAAAAATCAACTCCTTATGCAGCCCAACAAGCAGTAGAAGACGCACTAACTAAAGCAAAAGAGCACGGTATAAAAGAAGTAGGCATCAAAGTACAAGGTCCTGGCAGCGGCAGAGAGACCGCAGTCAAGAGCGTAGGCGCGGTAGAGGGTATAAAAGTAACATTTTTAAAAGATATAACTCCGCTTCCGCATAACGGTTGCAGACCGCCGAAACGCCGCCGCGTATAATTAGAAATTTAGGAGAATTATTATGGCTAGATATAGAGGACCCGTTGAAAAATTAGAAAGAAGACTCGGCGTTAGTTTGGCGCTAAAAGGCGAAAGAAGACTTGCCGGTAAAAGCGCTTTAGAAAAAAGAAATTATGCACCAGGACAACACGGACAAAGAAGAAGCAAGATAAGCGAATACGGCTTGCAGCTTCGCGAAAAACAAAAAGCTAAATTTATGTACGGCATTAGCGAAAAGCAATTCCGCCGCTTATTCCAAGAGGCTGCTCGCCGCGAGGGAAATACCGGTGCGCTTTTGGTGCAGCTTTTGGAGCAAAGACTAGATAACGTAGTTTATAGAATGGGCTTTGCAACGACTCGCCGCTTTGCTCGTCAGCTAGTTACTCACGGACATATTTTAGTAAACGGCAAGAGAGTAGATATCCCTTCTTACAGAGTCCAAGCGGGCGCTAAAGTAGAGGTTATCGAAAAATCTAAAAACAATCCGCAAATCGTTCGCGCGATCGATCTTACGGCGCAAACCGGCATCGTAGCTTGGGTCGACGTAGAAAAAGATAAAAAATTCGGAATTTTCACAAGAACTCCGGAAAGGGAAGAAGTCGTCATTCCTGTCGAGGAAAGATTCATAGTAGAGCTTTATTCGAAATAATAAGGGGTATAACGATGAGAAAAATTACCACATCAGCTTATATGCCTACCGAAATTTCAGTAGAGAGTATAAGCGAGAATGTCGCCAGAATAACCGCGTATCCGTTTGAAACGGGCTATGCGGTCACTTTGGCTCATCCGCTAAGACGACTTTTATATAGCAGCACGGTTGGATTTGCGGCTACGGGCGTTAAGATAGAGGGTGTATCTCATGAATTTGATTCAATGAGGGGCATGCTCGAGGACGTAGCGCAGTTTATTATAAATTTAAAAAATATCCGCTTTAAGTTAAAAAACGAGTCTGAGCGCGAAGTGGTTGAGTATTTGTTTAAAGGTCCAAAAGAGATAAAAGCCGGCGATCTAAAAAACGATGTTGTAGATGTCGTAAATCCAGACGCTTATCTTGCGACCATAAACGAGGATGCGGAGCTTAAATTTTCCGTAATCATTCAAAAAGGTATCGGATACGTCCCAAGTGAAGAAATAAGAGACAATACCGAAGAGGGTTATATAGCTCTCGACGCTTTCTTTACGCCTGTTAAAAAAGCTGTTTATGAGCTGGAAAATGTCCTGGTTGAGGATAACCCTGACTACGAGAAGATTATTTTCACGGTTACGACAGACGGACAAGTGGGTGCGATCGAAGCGTTTAAACACGCGATCGAGGCAATGTATCAGCAGATGTCGGTGTTTAAAGGTGTTTTAAATATCGACGTATCAGCAGGCCTAAACGCTCAAACTTCAGGCAGCGAGCACGCGAAGCTACTTCAAAGCGTAGAAGAGTTAAATTTGAGCGCTAGAAGCTTCAACTGCCTTGATAAAGCTGAGATTAGATTTATCGGCGAGCTTGCTTTGATGGATGAAAACGAGCTAAAAGAGCTTAAAAATTTAGGCAAAAAATCTCTCGACGAGATCAAAGCCGTTATGCAAGAGATCGGATATCCGGTCGGCGGCGACCTAGGCGGCGGCAAAGAGCAACTCAAGAAAAAAATCGCCGACCTAAAATCACAAATGAGTGCAAAAGAGTAAAAGGAAGATAAATGAGACACGGTCACGGATACAGAAAACTAGGTAGGACGTCGGCTCACCGTTCGGCTCTACTTAAAAATTTAGCTATCGCTATCATCAAAAGCGAAAAGATAGAGACGACCTTGCCTAAGGCAAAAGAGTTGAGAAGCTATATCGAAAAGCTAATCACTAGAGCTAGAAAAGGCGACAGTAACGCTCATAGAGCGGTTTTTGCTAGCCTGCAGGATAAAGAAACTACGAATAAGCTAGTAACCGAGCTTGCTCCAAAATTCGTAGGCAAAAACGGCGGATATACGCGCATCGTTAAGACTCGCGTTCGCCGAGGCGATGCTGCTGAGATGGCTTATATCGAGCTAATCAAAGAATAATTTTTAGAGAGCTTCGGCTCTCTTTTTCTTTTTAAATTTGCATATTTTAGTTACCTCAAAGTCCCTTTAGTCTTTCACCTCAATTAAATTTATTTGTTTATCTATTACATTGTTCGCAATTTTGCATATAGGCGGAAAATAATAAAATTTGTAGCTAGTTTTATTCTGATTTCTGTCGCAGTTTGAAGTGCAAATTTGTTTTCAAAAGATTTGCTTGTACGATAAACGCTTGCCATATCAAATTTATACATGTCTGTAAACAACATTTGGAATATTAATCACAGGTATTTCGAGTTTTGAATTACGGATTACGCCCCTGCTTCTACCGCACGTTTTCATCCTTAAACAGATGCTACTAGTATTTTTTATATTTTACTTATCTACATATAGAATCGCCTCAAATTCCAAATTTAACTAGATCAAAAATAGCCGCCAAAACGTCAAACTCATAGCGTATTTAAAATTTTATCTGCTATAATATCTCAAAAATTTAAAAGGTTAAAAATGATTCCATTTACCGACGAAGAGCTTTTAAAGCCCGTAAAAGCGAGCTTACAAAAGGTTTTGCCTATGCTTGAAAACGACGGCGGAGGCATGGAGCTGCTAGGCATCAAAAACGGCAAAATTTACGTCCGTCTAACCGGCCACTGCCATGGCTGTGCGGCTAGCTCGACTACGCTAAAATACGGCATCGAGCGCCAGCTTCGCATGGATATCCACCCTGAGCTAGAGGTCGTAAATATCCCTATCGGTGAGGAAGTTAAATTTGATTGATTACAAAAGGATGGGGCTAAAAGCGTTTAACAAGGGCGAATTTGACGCCGCAGCGAGCTATTTTTCGCTCGCCTACGACAAAAAACCTGACAAAAAGCTGCTTTTTCTCATAATGCTTTGCTCGCTTGCTAAGACTCGCCGCGACGAGGCGATGACGCTTTTTGAGATATTTAAGCTAAAAGACAAGCTCGGTATGAGCCCCGATGAGTTAGAGGAAATTTTAGGCGCACTTGAGGCGAAATTTAACGACGATGAGAGCCTTGAGGAGCAAAACGCGATCAGCTATGCCGATTTTATGGACGCTGTTAGGCGAGGCGGATTCAAAAGCACCTTCGAGGATATTATGTTTTCCACACGCGTAATGATCGATAACCGTGACGATTTTCTCGAGTTTTTACAAAATCTTATCAAAAACGACTTCATCGAAATGGGACTAAATTACATCGAGACTGCGGCCGTGATATTTGCCGGCGACGAACGGCTAAGCGCGCTGGCTCGCGAAATCAACGAAAAGGCCGAAAGTGAAAATTTACGTTAAAGAAGGCTTCGTCACCGACAATTCGAACGAATGCGAAGCGGGTTGCTATTTCGTTAAAACGGCGACGAACGCCAAATTTGAAGCCGCCGCCGAAGCAAAGGGCGCAAAAATCATAAATTTGGCCGAGTGCAAGCGGCTGCTAGACATCGACGAGAACATCAAAATCATCGGCATCACGGGCACGAACGGCAAGACCACGACCGCGGCGGTTATCTGCGCTACGCTGTTAAATTTAGGCTACGGATGCGGCCTGTGCGGCACTCGCGGCGCTTTTATAAACAATGAACGCATCGACGATAAGGCGCTAACGACGAGCGAAATTTTACGCACGCTTGGCTACCTAAAAGCCGCTAGCGAGCGCGGTTGCGAGTACTTCGTGATGGAGGCTAGCTCGCACGCCATTGCGCAAAAACGTATCGAGAGCCTGGAATTTGCGATGAAAATTTTTACGAATTTGACCCAGGACCATCTCGACTACCACGGCACGTTTGAGGAGTATGCGCGAGTAAAGAGCGAGTTTTTCGCAGACGACGCGCCAAAACTCATAAATATAGACGATTGCGGCGGGATCAAATTTAATCCAGCAAACGCCCTAACTTACGCGCTTCATGCGGACGCGGACTTTGCGCCCGGCGAGTATTCGCTAGAAGGCGGTATCCACGTGACGCTAAAGACTCCGCGCGGCCAGATGGCGCTAAGCTCAAATTTACACGGCGAATTTAACCTCTATAACCTCATCGCAGCCGCCTCTTGCGTTGCGACGCTGACGGATAGGCCGCTAGAGCAGATCGCACTCGCGGCGTCGAAATTTGACGGCGTCGAGGGGCGCATGGAGGTCGTGAGTCGCGAACCGCTCGTGATCGTGGACTTTGCGCACACTCCAGACGGCATCGAAAAGGTGCTAAACGCATTGCGCCATCGCAAGATCGTCGCCGTTTTTGGCGCGGGCGGCGATAGAGACCGCACCAAACGCCCAAAAATGGGCGCGATAGCGCAAAAATACGCGCACAGACTCGTCGTCACCAGCGACAACCCTCGCAGCGAGGAGCCTGAAAGCATCATCGCCGAGATTTGCGGCGGTCTAGAGATGAACGAGCGCGTAAAATGCATCGCAAACCGCAAGGAGGCGATCAAATATGCACTTGAAAGCCTCGCGCAAGACGAAATTTTAGTAATTTTAGGCAAGGGCGACGAGACATATCAAGAGATCAAAGGCGTAAAGTATCCGTTTAGCGACAAAGAGGTTGTGCGCGAACTTTTGGGCGCACGCGCCTAAATTTATGTATAAAACGGCACCAGACAAGGGAAAATTTGCGTAAAATTTGCCTTTGTTTGCGCCCAAACTTCTGT
>CALIWP010000027.1 GCA_938046705.1 uncultured Campylobacter sp.
TCATTTGGAGCGAAAATTGATTAAAAAGCTTAAATTTAAAAATTAGTTAAAAGCCGTCAGATTTGACGGCCGGATTATTCTTTAGGTTTAGATTCGTTTACTCTTAGAGCTCTGCCGCCTACTTCCTTGTTGTTTAGCGCTTCGATCGCTTTTAGCGCGTCTGCGTCGTTTTCTATCTCGACGAATCCGAATCCTTTTGAGCGATTCGTGTCGCGATCTTTGACGATTTTCGCGCGTTTTACTTCGCCAAACGGCGCAAATGTATCCTTAAGCTCTGCCTCAGTCATGCGATATGACAAGTTACCGACGTAAATATTCACAGTAACGTTTCCTTAAATCAAATTCCCGATAAAATCGGTTAATAGATGATACCTGAATTTAAATAAAAAAGCTAGATAAAAATTGATATTTTTATAATTTTTTGTAAATTTAAATCTCGCCGGGAGTTTTTGGAAATTTATTTTTTATTCGAAGGTTTGGGGTTGCGTAAAATTTGCCGTAAATTTAAGACACATTTGGCGTAAAACGTCGGTCGATCTGCGCAAATAAATTTAAACTAAAGCGCAGCCTTGTCGGCAATTTTTATAATTTTATAGCCGCAAATTTGATGTTTTCAGCCTTAATAAAATTTAAGCCGCACCTTCGCCAAAAACTGGCAAAACGTGCGGCATTTATCAAATTTAATCCCGCAAATCTTTATTTGACAAATAAAAGTCCGTTTTTCACTTCGTTATAAACTTGCTCGCCGTTTAAAATTTTAACCAGCTCCAAGGCAAACTCCATCGCCGTGGCAGGACCCCTTGAGGTGATGATACGGCCGTTTATCACGACATTTCTATCACTTACGTAGCTTCCGCCACGTACGGCTTTTTCGCAGCTAGGATAGCAGGTAAACTCGCCTCTAACGATCTCTGCAGCGTCAAGAGCGATCGGCGCGGCGCAAATGGCGGCGACGAATTTACCTTTTTTATCGAAACGCTTTATAATTTCTCTCATTTTTAGATTTCCTTCGATATTTGAGACGCCCGGCTGACCGCCCGGCAAAACTAGCATATCATACTCGTCCTCCTCAAGATCGTAAAGCGTCATATCGCAGACGAATTTCACACCGTGAGCGCCTGTGATAGGTAGCTTATCAAGCCCGACTACATGGACCTCCACGCCGCCTCGTCTAAGCACGTCCACGATACTAACGCCCTCTATCTCCTCAAACCCGTCGGCAAAAATCACGGCAACTTTTTTCATAATTTTCTCCTTAAATTTTTCATAATTATACCTCTGTTTATTAAATTTACGCTACAATCCAGCTCACTTTAAATTCGAAAGGAAGGAACATGGAAGTAAAGATTACATATTGCAATTCTTGAAACTATAGACCGGTAGCTTCTCGTGTAGAAGAAGAATTTTTAAGTCAAATCCCAGGTGCTAAAATTAGCAAAATCGTCGGTAGCGGCGGAAACTTCATAGTTGAAGTAGATGGAAAGATAGTATTTTCCAAAAAAGATCTCATCGGCACGGAAGTAAATGCCCTGCCAAATCACGAAGAGATCGCGGCTTTGGTCGATAGCGTTAAAAAATCAGCCTAAAGTCTAAGCCGAGGCTTAGGCCTTGGCTTTTATTCTTTCAAATTTTATCTCGTCTTTTTTATATTTTTTCAGCAAATCGTTTATACGCCTCTCAAAAATTTTCCATCTAGCTTCATTTCCGTATTTTTCAAACAAATTTAACGCGTGATGGATCAAAATTTCTTGTTCATTCTTTATGATTAAATATTCAAAAAGCTGATCAATCACCGCTAGGCCGTTTCGATCTAATATCAAATCAATCAAATTTTGTTCGGTTTTTATCTCGCCAAAAAATCTAAACACCGCCGCTAAATCATTTGTTAAATTTTGACAAAGGGCTTCGGTGTCGGTATTTTCGTTGATTTCATAATAAGCAGCCTTGGAGCCCGTGATGGATGAAATCCTTTCTCTAAAATGACACTCGTATTCTTTGGGTTTTGAGAAAGTTTCTTTGCCGGTCGTAGTATCGATAAATGCGCCGTAAATGCCACAGTTTACGTAAAATCTAGTTTCAAATGCGGTATTGCCGTTACTTTTTTGAAAATTTACGACATAGATAAA
>CALIWP010000028.1 GCA_938046705.1 uncultured Campylobacter sp.
AGCTAAATTTGACGCCATTATAAATGCCGCTGATTTGATCTTCGGCGCGAAATCTGTCGCGTGAATAAATATTGATTTCTCTAAATTCTTTACGTCTGATACCGGCATTTGGATCATAGCTAAAATTTGGATCAACCTCGCAGATAGCTGCGCGGACGAAAATGTCTTTATAAAACGCTTTGTAATCCCCCAGCTCGTCGATCACTCGGCCCCTGTTAGTCATTAGCGCGGCGAGAAAAAACGGAATATAGATAATGATGAAAAATAGCGGTGCAAGGTGCTTTTCAAAAAGATGTCCTACGGCAAATCTGCCGCTCACGGGCAGCACTATTATAAATAAAATCCCCAAAAAAGATACTTTGCAAATGCCAGCCTGCACTCTTTTTGCTTTTTTGCGGTGGCAACTATGGCTTCGTTTATGTTCAAATTTTGCCTCTTTTGGGATTTTACGTTTGGAGCGAATCTTAGCGAAATTTACGCTGTAAGGGTGTGGGTTCGGAGATCAAAATAGTAAAAATAAGTCGCTAAATTTAAAAATTCGCCGCGCAAATTTTAGTATAATACCCCAAATTTAACTAGGCAAAAGCGATGATAAACGACGAATTTTACATGTCTCTAGCCATAAAAAAGGCTTGGGAGTTTCAAATTTTAACCTACCCAAACCCAGCCGTCGGTTGTACGGTTTTGGATGCCGGCGGTAGGTTGCTTTCAGTCGCCGCTCATAAAAGAGCGGGCTTTTTGCACGCGGAGCCAAGCGCGATTTTATTGGCGCTCTGCGAAAAAAGCGAGGCATTTTTAAGGGATTTTTTACGAGACTACAACGCGGCTTTGGGCGTCAAATTTGAAAGTGCTGCCGAGCTTGAAAACGCGGACTTGGAGCCAAATTTCACGTATGAATACATCCTGCAAAATCATGGCGATCTGCTAAAAGGCGCCAAGGCTTACGTGACGCTCGAGCCATGCGCTCACCGCGGTAAAACTCCGCCATGCGCCGAGCTTTTAAGTCGGCTAAAATTTGCCGAAGTCGTTATCGCTAGAGGCGACGAAAACGCCGTGGCAAGCGGCGGCGCGGAAATCCTGAAAAGCAGCGGCATATCGGTCAAATTTGACGTGCTACGGCGCAAGGCGGACGAGCTGGTAGAGCCGTTTCTAACGTGGCAGAGGGGGAATTTTAGTTTTTTTAAGCTCGCCCTTAGCGCAAACGGCGTCGCAGTCGGCACCGCGCAGAGCAAGATCATCTCAAATTTAGCTAGCCGTACGCACTCTCACCGCCTTCGCAGTGCGGCCGAGCTGCTAGTTATCGGCGGCACCACCGTCCGCGCCGACCGCCCGAGGCTAGACACCAGGCTGATAGAGGACGGCAAAAACCCAAACGTCATGATATACTCGCGCGAGCGGGAGCTTGACGCGTCTATACCGCTTTTTGGCGTGGAGGGTAGGAGCGTGCGCGTAACGAGCGATATAAACGAAGCTTTTGCGCCGCGTTTAACGATGTTTGAGGGCGGCGAAAACGCGCTAAAAGTCCTAGACGAACGCGTAAAATGGCTGCTGCTTTACCGCTCGAGCGAGCTTTTGGACGCGCCCGCGGTGAGGCTAAATTTAAAGCTTAAGCCGCTATTTCACGGCGAACTTGACGGCGACGTTTACGGATGGTATAGGATTGAGCGGGATTTGGACTAGAGCGCGTCAAATTTGCGCTATGATTTTGTAAATTTAAAGGAGAAAAATGAAAGAGGTAACGCTAAACGGAGCGAAATTTCAGGTCGCGGCAAACACGATGGATGAGCTAAAAAACGAGGCTCTGGGCGATAAAAACGGCGAAATGTATAAATTTCTAGCTAAATTTAACGCGAGCGAGCCCGATATCTTTATCCTAGACGGCTTTGCGACGAAGGAAAATTTGGAGATAAAAGATGGCGCAAATGTCGTATTTATCAGGCGCGGCGTGATGCCTGGGCGCGAAGTGCTAAAAGCCATGATCGCCTCCAGAAACAGCCCTGAGCTAAACGCGGCGCTAGCTAGCGGCTGCGTGGGTGTGGCGGGGCTGGGCGGTCTTGGATCAAATATTGCGCTAAGCCTAGCGCGCACGGGAGTCGCCAAGCTCGTGCTGGCCGACTTTGATGTCGTGGAGCCTAGCAACCTAAACCGCCAGCAGTACTTCGTCCGCCACATCGGTATGAAAAAGACGGAAGCACTAAAAGAGCTCATCGCCGAGGTAAATCCATTCGTCGAGGTCGAGACGCACGACGTGATGCTAACTGCCGCCAACGTTGCCGAGATTTTCGCGCAGTGCAGCATCATCTGCGAGGCCTTTGATAACGTCGCGGGTAAGGCGATGATGGTAAACGAAGCTGGTGCTAGCCTGCGGGATAAAAAGATCGTCGGCGCGTCCGGTATGGCGGGCTACTTTAGCTCAAATCTCATAAAAACGGTCAAATTTGCGCGAAACGTATATCTGTGCGGCGATCTGCAAAACGCCGCAGGCGTAGGGCAGGGGCTCATGGCCGCGCGCGTGGCGATCTGCGCAAATCACGAGGCAAATCTTGCTATCAGGCTTTTGATGGGGCTTGAGGAGGTTTAAATTTGGCGGTGGCGTAGCGTTGGCGAGCGGTTTGGCATTTTTAACTCGCACTCAAATTTGGCTTTGACGAGTTTTTGATTTCGCTAAATTTGAGGAAATTTCGTTGCGATAAAGTTGAGGGTTTGCGTTTCGTTGCGTCAAATTTGGCTCGAAAATCGGTTATTTATCGTATGCAAAATTTATAAATTTGCGTCTAATTTATATAAAATTTGACCAAATTTACCCGCCCGATCTATTGGCTAGTCGTTTTTACTTGGCTGGTCGCACCGAAGTTTGTTTCAAATTTCATCGCAAAATTTATCCAAATGGTCGTCTAGCAAGAAGGCAAAATTTATCTACACTACTTCATCTTCGGACGAAACGAGCGTTTTACGTCAAAGCCCTTGCCGGCGATTTTTATATCGTTTGGGACTGCGCCTACTGGGGCGGAGGCATCCTTTTTGGTGGATAAAAACTCTACTAGGCTTTGCCAGACGAAATCAGCGTCCAGATAAAGCCCCATCGCGCTAAGTTGCGGATTTATCGCGACAGTGCGGATGCTTTGCGTTATCTTAAAAAGCACGATCGGCGCATTTAAAATCTCGTCTGCGCTTATCGCTTTACCGTCGCGAACGATGTTTTTTAACGATTTTTCGCAGGTGGCGCCTAGGGGGTATTTTATGTCGAGCAAAATATCCTCTCTCGTGGCGCGATCGCCTATCTGCCGAAACTGCGAAACGGGATAGGCGCGAAAATCGTTGTTAAACGTCAAGATCCCAGTTTTGTTATCGGTTTCTTTTAGATCGAGGCTGGTATAGATCTTGCCATCAGCGGCGAAAATATGAACTAATTTTTTGCCGATAAAGATGATAGAGTGTAGCAGGCGCGGCACATCGTTGATGTCAGTTTTGTTTAAATTTATAAATTTACCGCCCGCAAATCGGTAACCGCCCAGTTTCTTTTCAAAATCCATTTTGTCTATTTTGCTTAGTTTCCATAGCTCATCGGCGGCGACGAGAGTCGAGTTTCTGCGGTCGTAAACCAGCGTCTCGTCAAGGCCGTATTTTGATACCATAAAGTCGTAGTTATCTTTAAATTTCGAGATTATTTTCACGGCGCGCTCTATCTTACCTTAGCTTCAAAAAACGCCGAGATTAGCGAGTTTGCGCCTTGATTTATAAATTTTTGCATCGCTTTTTCGTAGACGGATGGCTTTTCCCAGACGGGCTCGGCCACGCCGCTTAGCTTTTCTAGCTCGGCGCGCGCAGAATAATAATCGCTCACCTCGTCGATGAGCCCGAGCTTTGCCGCGTCACGAGCCAAAAATACCCGCGCGTTTGCCCACTCTTTGCTTTTGTTCGCGTCTAGATTTCTATCCGCCGCCACGTCGCTTACGAACATCTCGTAGCTGGCGTTTACGAGCTCTTGCAGCTGCTCGCGCTCGACTTTGCTCCACGGACGCAGAAACGTCCCCGCCTCTTTATATTCGCCCGCTTTTACGACTTGCTGCGAGACGCCGATTTTAGCCGCGAGCTCGCTGGCGTCGGCGCCTTGCATTATCACGCCGATCGAGCCGATAAACGCGCCCGGATTTGCCAAGATTCTGTCCGCGCCTGCACCTGCGTAGTAGCTCCCGCTCGTCATCGATCCGCCCGCATACGCGACCACGGGCTTTTTGGCGCGCAGATTTTTGACCGCGAGGTGCAGCTCGACGCTAGGCGCCAGCGCGCCGCCCGGGCTATCGATGTAGAGCAGTACGCCCTTGATGTTGGCGTCCTTGCGCGCTGCCTCGATCTTTTCTAGCGCCTCGTTTGCGTCCATGATCGCGCCTGAGAGGTTGATCTGGGTTAGGTTGGGCGGATTTATGCTCTCACGCTCACCGCTAAAAAATATCAAAAACACGATGAGCAAAAACAGCATTGCCTTAAAATACGTATTTATGAACCTAAAAATCGCCGCAATCGGCGCAAAAATAAATCTCAAAAATCCCATTTTTTTCCTTTAAATTTATCGTTTTCGTGAAATTTGGACGCATTTTACCATTTAAATTTATAAATTTAGCTAGAGGGCCGGTTTTGAGGGGCGGACTCAAATTTGGGCTTAAATTTAGAATTTGTAGCACCAAAGTCTAAACCGCAAATTCGGCTCAATCGTTTAAATTTACCTCTGCGCCACCTACAAATAGCCGCTCGCAGCCCTTGGCGTGCAAGATGAGCATGAGCGGTAGCTGCGCTGCGTCCGCGTCCGCAAAACCGCCATATAGCGCGAGGTCAGCTAGCTTGCCCGTTTTTATCTCGCCTGCTTCTAAATTTAGCGCACTTGCGGCATTTTTAGTCGAGGCTAGAAGTAAAATTTTAGCAAGCTCTAGCGGATCAAAATCGGCGTGAATGAGCAAATTTGCCCGCAGCTCGTCAAGGAAATTTAGGCTCATATTTGAGCTAAGACCGTCCGTGCCGATATTTATGCTCACACCCTCATCCAGCGCGGCGCGTAAATTTAGCGTGCGTTTGCTAAGCAGCCTGTTTGAGACCGCGCAGTGCGTGAGACTGTGAAGCTCGCGGTCAAAGCCCGAAAAATCATCCACCCAAACGCAGTGCGTAAAGAGCGTGCGAACGCCCGCAAACATCGCTACAAACGAGCTTGGCGTATAAAGCGGGCGCGCGGCTGGGTTAAATTTGCCCAGCCACTCCTTAAAGCCGCCCGTACCGCCCTCTAGCCAGCTTTTTTCGTATTCGCTCTCCATAAAATGCGTCGAGACGACCAGCTCCCGCTCGCGGGCTAAATTTAGCGCAGCAGCGGCTAAATCAGGGTGCGTAGAGTAGGGCGAATGCACCGAAACCACAGGCGTAAAAAGCGAGCTTTTGCGCTCTAGAGACGCTTTAAATCGGGCGCTAAAATTTGCCAAGCTTTGCTCGAGCGCGGCTTCGTTCGTGCCTAAAATTTCGTTAAAAAACACGACCCTGCCGCTGCAGTTCGCGCAGGCGTCCAAATCCCCGCCAAAGCTAGAAACCGCTCCGAAGCTCGCCACGCCGCTACGCTGCATGGCTTTTATCGCAGAGGCGATGAGGTTCTCGTTTGCCGCCTGCGAGAGCGCACCGCGAGAAGCGATAACCGAGCTAAGCCACTCTAAAAAATCGCCGTAAACGAGGCTAGTTTTGTTTGCGCTAAACTCCAGGTGCACGTGCGGGTTGATAAAAGCAGGCGCCAAAACGGCGTCCGGATACTCGAAAAACCGCGCGCTAGGGTATCTTTTTCGCAGCTGCTCGGCCTCGCCAACGGCCTTAATGCGTTCATCAAAAGCGACCGCCGCATCCTCTAAAACGGTAAAATTTTCGTCGCACAGCATTGTAAATTTCGGTTTAACGATGATCATTTTTAAGCTCCTATTTTTCGTGATTGTAGCGAAAATTTAGCTTAAAAAATGTATAATCAAGGCTAAATTTAAATCTTTTAAAAGGCTAAAAATGGAAACAAAATCTAAACTAATGGTCATCCAAGGCCCGAATATCAACATGCTGGGCACGCGCGAGCCTGATATCTACGGCTCGATGAAGATGGAGGATATCCACGCGCAGATGAAGCTTTTTGCCGAGCAAAACGGCATCGAGATCGAGTTTTTTCAGAGCAATTTCGAGGGCGAGCTAGTGGATAAAATCCAAGAGTGCTTCGGCGAATTTGACGGCATCATCATAAATCCCGCCGCCTACACGCACACATCTATCGCGATCCGCGACGCTATCGCAGCCGTCGGACTTCCGGTCATCGAGGTGCATATCAGCAACATCCACCGCCGCGAAGAATTCCGCCAAAAAAGCCTCATAGCGCCGGTAACTGCTGGACAGATTGTGGGCTTTGGGCCTGTGGGCTACCACCTAGCCATGATTGCGATGCTGCAAATTTTCGAGCAGATAAAAGCTATGAAAGCCGCAAGAGCGGGCGAAAAAGCGGAGTAAAACGAGGCAAGATTTGAAAAATTTTATCCTAAAGGACGAAAACGCCGTTTACCACGAGTGCGGATA